>DPWB01000390.1:1049-1748 GCA_003527885.1 Candidatus Competibacteraceae bacterium | reverse complement strand
GCCGCTTCACCGACGACAGCTACGGTTTCGCCTTGGGCTTGCTGGAACAAACCGGGGTGGCGATCACTCCCGGCCTCGATTTCGGCAACCATCTGCCGGAACGGCACGTTCGCTTCGCTTACACCAACGCCATCCCCGTTCTGGCCGAAGGGGTGGAGCGACTACGGCGGGCGCTGGCGGCCTGAACCCATTCGCCGCCGCCCACCACGGCTCGCCGATCCATGACCCCCCGGTCTTCCGGTAACTCCCCTCTATCTTATTCGGCGAACGGCTCCTTTCAGCGAACCCCGGCGGCGGCGACCCGAGCCGCTCGATCGCCCGCCGCAACGGCGGATCGGGGGACATGAACTGCCGAAATGCCATCGCTCGACCCCAGCGCAACGGAACCTTGCCTACGCGGACGGTGGCGCGTTCACAGGGCTATAGCGCTCCCGCACCTGCTGGCGGTATTTGCTGGGCGTCATTTGTTTGTGTTGCGTAAAACGCCGATTGAAATTGGCGATATTGTTGAAGCCGATTTCACCCGCAATCAAGGTAATCGGCCTATCGGTTCGAGACAGCAAATCACAGGCCCTGGCGATCCGAACCCGATTGACAAACTCATTGAAGCAATTGCCGGTGGCCCGGTGAAAAAAGCGCGAGAAATGGCCTTCACTCATGCCCACCAGTCTTGCAATCTGCGCCAGGGCGATCTTCTGC
>DPWB01000390.1:0-742 GCA_003527885.1 Candidatus Competibacteraceae bacterium | reverse complement strand
TATTGATAGGGAGATTGATTTGAGTGGTCGATAACACCTGTTGGTGGGGAGTGTGGGCCAATAGATCCAGCAGCTCGCAAAAATAACCCACCCGCGCCACCCCATCCGCTTCCTTGATCTGCATCATATATTTTTCGGCCGCATCGGCATGATGCAAAAACTCAATACCGTACCTGGCCCGATCCAATAGCGGGAGCAGCATGGACAGCTCCGGGAATAAAGCAACCGCGCCGACAATAACGTCGTGATCGAAATGCACGACCCGATCACGGAGCGCATAATGAGTATTATCAATCACATTGGTGACCCAGTTATGCGGTAAACGCGGACCGGTCAGGACCAGACAGCCCGGTTGAAAGAGTCCGATGTAATCGCCGATGAACATCTTGCCGCTACTGGCGACGATCAGGTGCAGTTCGTACTCGTCATGATAATGCCAGCGAATCCGCCAATGCGGGCAGCCGTGTTCCAGATAACGGATGGCACCGGTCTGTTTATCGCTGATCTCCAGCTCCGGCATTCCCTGCTTCGTTTGATGTTGCATCACAGGCTTCCCCTCCTCCTTACCGCATGGAATATCAGGAAAGTATAGATATTAGTGAATCAAGTACTGGCGATGATGGCAGATTGCGCCATATTTCTATCATGCCTGTCTCTTATACACATCTCCGAGCCCACGAGACCGTACTCGATCTCGTATGCCCTCTTCTGCTTCTAAAAAGACGACACCTTCGCGTGACAC
>DPWB01000268.1:1159-5888 GCA_003527885.1 Candidatus Competibacteraceae bacterium | reverse complement strand
CCGCCAGCGCCTGAGCGCCGCCGAAGCCGCCATCTTTGCCGCGCAACGCGAATTGCTAGCGGACCCGGTGCTGACACGGGATGCGCTGACCCACATCATGCAAGGTCACGGCGCAGCCTGGTCCTGGCAGCGGGCGCTGCAAGCTCGCATCGAAAAGCTGCAAAAAATCGACGATCCGCTACTGGCTGCTCGCGCGGTGGATTTGCGCGATGTCGGTGAGCGGGTTTTGGGCCAATTGCTGGGCATTGAGCGTAAACAAATCACCCTCACCGAACCGACGATTCTGGCGGCGGAAGACCTCACACCATCTGACACGCTGCATTTGGATACCCGTCATGTCGCTGGCTTGGCAACCAGTGCCGGCGGCCCCACCTCGCACACCGCCATTCTGGCCCGCACGCTGGGTTTTCCCGCCATCGTGGCCGCCGGTCCCGCGCTGCTGGCTGCACCCGACGGCGGCATGGCGGTCCTCGACGGCGGCGCGGGCGTCTTGTATCTGGACGTAAGTGAAGCCGACCAGAAGAGCGTTGCCGAAGTCATCGCCCGGCAAACTGCCGCCCGCGAGAGCTTGCGCGCGGCGCGTCACCTGCCGGCGACCACCACCGACGGCCACACTGTGGAAATTGCTGCTAACGTCGCCAATCCGAAACAGGCGGCGGCGGCCCTTGAGGCCGGGGCCGAAGGCATCGGCCTGATGCGTACCGAATTCCTCTATCTGGAGCGCGATACTGCCCCGACCGAAGACGAGCAATACCAGGTCTATCGGGAAATGGTCGAGGTCATGGCCGGCAAGCGGCTGATCATCCGGGCACTCGATATCGGCGGCGACAAGCAAGTGCCGTATCTTCATCTACCGCGTGAGGAAAACCCGTTCCTTGGGTTGCGCGGCGCGCGGCTCTTACTGCAACGGCAGGATTTGCTCTATGGGCAATTGCGGGCGCTGTATCGGGCTGCCCAGCACGGCCCGCTGTGGATCATGTTTCCGATGGTGACCCATATCAGCGAGATCGAAGCGCTGCGTGGACACTGTGAACTGGCGCGCGAACAGGTCAAGGGGCCGGACGTCAAACTCGGCATCATGGTCGAGATTCCCGCCGTCGCGGTCATGGCCGACCGTTTTGCGCCACTGGTCGATTTCTTCTCCATCGGCACCAATGATCTCACCCAATATGCACTGGCGGTGGATCGCCAGCATCCCGAATTGGCCGCGCAGGCCGACAGCCTGCACCCAGCCGTGCTCAATCTGATCGATGCCACTGTGCGCGGTGCCCAGGAAGCCGGGCGCGTGACCGGCGGCGGTTGGGTTGGGGTGTGTGGTGGCTTGGCAGGCGATCCGCTGGGCGCGCGCATTCTGACCGGCCTTGGGGTCGATGAACTGAGCATGAGCGCCCAGGATGTCGCACCGGTGAAAGCCGCGCTACGCGGCGAATCGCGCACCGCTATGCAGGAACTGGCCCGCCGCGCCTTGCGTGCCCGCACCGCCGAGGAGGTTCGCGCCCTATGAATCCCTTGCAGCCTTTGAATCCCTTTGCCGAATCCCCGCAAGTGGTGACGGTGGCGCTCAATCCGGCGCTGGATCAGACCATCGAAGTGGCCGGAATCACACTCGGCGCCGTCAATCGCGCCTTGCGGATGCAGGTCGATGTCGGCGGCAAAGCGGTCAACGTCGCCTCCTGTCTGTCTGATTTCCATATTCGCACGGCGGTTACCGGCCAGATTGGCCGTGATAACGCCGCGCTGTTCGAGGAGTTGTTTCAACGTAAAAAGATCGCCAACCATTGCTGCTATCTGGACGGCCTGACCCGGATCAATTCCAAGCTGGTGGATACGGTCAGCGGAGACACCACAGATCTCAATATGCCGGGACCGGAGTTTACCTCGGCCACCGCTAAGGATTTGCTGGACCAGGTACTGCGCCGCCTCGACCAACTGGCTGGCCATGTGCAATGGATCGTGCTGTCTGGCAGCCTGCCGCCGGGAATGCCAGCGGACACCTACGCCACCATCACCCGGCAGGTACAAGCGGCCGGTGGAGCGGTGGTCCTGGATACCAGCGGCGCACCATTGAAAGCGGCACTGGCGGCTGGTCCGAAGATCGTCAAACCAAACCGGCACGAGCTGGCGGAATTGGTCGGTCGGCCGCTCGATACCCTAGACGCGCTGATTACGACGGGCCGCGAGTTGTTGGCCGCCACACCCGCACCGGATTTGGTGGTCGTCTCGCTGGGTGAAGACGGCGCGCTGTTCCTGAACCGCGAACAGGCGGTGCAGGCGCTGCCGATCCAGATGACAGTCAGCAGCACGGTCGGGGCCGGGGATGCCATGGTCGCCGGCCTAGTGGCGGCACAGATCGAAAAGTTGTCGCTCGCCGACACCGCCCGTCTGGCCACCGCCTTTGCCGCTGCCAAGCTAACCCGACTGGGGCCGCATCTACCCCGACCGGCGGAGGTGCGCGCCCTGGCCCAGCAGGTCAGCGTGTCAGCCATCAACTAACAGCACAACCAACTTCCCTCTCCCTTTGAGAGAGAAGTAAACGATTACCAGATCAATAACTAGAGGAGTTCAGAACATGGCAAAGATTGTTGCCGTCACCTCCTGCCCGACCGGCATCGCCCATACCATCATGGCGGCGGAAGGGCTGGAACAGGCCGCCAAGAAACTCGGCCACGAGATTCAAGTCGAGACGCAAGGCTCGGTCGGTGCCCGGAATACCCTGTCCGATGAGACCATCGCCGCCGCAGATGTGGTGATCATCGCCGCCGATACACGGGTCGATACCGCCCGCTTCCTCGGCAAACCCCTCCACGAAACCGCCACCGAACCGGCGATCCGCGATGGCGTGCGCGTCATCGAAACGGCGCTTGCCAGCGTGGGGGCGGTTTCAGCGGCTGCGCTACCCACCAGTCACTTGAAAATCGTCGGCATCACCTCCTGCCCGACCGGCATCGCCCATACCTTTATGGCGGCCGAAGGTCTGGAACAAGGCGCGGCCAGTCTTGGCCACGCCGCCAAGATTGAAACCCAAGGCTCGGTTGGCGCGAAGAATACCCTGACCGCCGAGGACATCGCCGCCGCCGATTTAGTCATCATCGCGGCCGATACCCAGGTGGATAAAACCCGTTTCGCGGGCAAACGGCTTTACGAGGCCAGCACCAAGGCGGCGATTCACGACGGCGCGGCCTTGGTGCGCAAGGCGATTTCCGAGGCCACGGTGGCGGGTGCTGCGACGACGGCCAAGCTCACCCCGGAACAGCAGCTACAACAGGTCAAGGCCCAGCAGGCCGCCGCCCGCACCGGCGTTTACAAGCATCTGATGACCGGCGTGTCCTACATGTTGCCGTTTGTGGTGGCCGGTGGTTTGCTGATTGCCATCAGCTTCGCCCTCGGCGGCATCAACGTTTACGACGACGCCCACAAGGGCACTCTGGGTTGGACGCTGTTCCAAATCGGTGCCAAGTCGGGCTTTGCCTTGATGGTGCCGATTCTGGCTGGCTTCATTGCCTATTCCATCGCCGACCGGCCGGGCATCGCACCGGGCATGATTGGCGGCATGATCGCGGGCGCTATTGGCTCCGGCTTCCTCGGCGGTATCGCCGCCGGTTTCCTGGCCGGTTATGTTGTCAAATTCCTCAGCGACAACATCCCGATGCCGCGCACCCTGGCCGGTCTCAAGCCGGTGCTGATTCTGCCTTTACTCGGCACCACCATCGTCGGTTTGCTGATGTATTACGTGGTCGGCGAGCCGGTGGCCGCTGTGCTAGGCGCGATCACGCAATGGTTGAAAGGGATGCAAGGCACCAACGCCGCTTTCCTGGGTTTGTTGCTGGGTTCGATGATGGCCTTCGACATGGGCGGCCCGGTCAACAAAGCCGCTTACGCCTTCGCCACCGGCCTGATCACCAGTCAGACCGATCCGATCTACGGCCCGATGGCGGCGGTGATGGCGGCTGGCATGACCCCGCCGCTCGGCTTGGCCCTCGCCGCGCTGCTGTTCAAAGACCGCTTCTCGCTGGATGAACGGGAAGCGGCTGGCGCGACCGCCGCGCTCGGTATTTCCTTCATCACCGAAGGCGCGATTCCCTACGCCGCCAAAGACCCGCTGCGGGTAATTCCGGCGCTGATGATCGGTTCGGCGCTGACCGGCGCCATCTCAATGGTGTTCGGCTGTGAGTTGAAGGTGCCACACGGTGGCGTGTTCGTGCTGCCCATTCCCAATGCGGTGGTCAACCTCATGCCCTATCTGATCGCCATTGTGGTGGGAACGGTGGCAACCACCGCCGCGTTGTTCTTCCTGAAAAAACCGCTGGAGGTGAAAACACCGGCCATCGCGGCGCACTAATCCTTTTCGCTTGGTGGTGGTAAGTCAGTGGGGCAAGGCCCCACACCTTTCACGGACGGTGTTGATTCTGTTCCGCCGTCCGTGTTTTTTTACCCTGGGTCATCGCATCAATGAAAAATTTTCCGAATGATTTTTTATGGGGCGCGGCGACCGCCGCTTATCAGGTGGAAGGCGCTTACCAGCAAGATGGCAAAAGCTTATCCATTTGGGATATTTACTCGCATTTACCGGGAACCACCTATCAAGGCACCAATGGGGATCAGGCCGTGGATCACTATCACCGCTATCAGGAAGATGTCCGGTTAATGGCGGAAATGGGCCTTAAATCCTATCGCTTCTCTATTTCCTGGCCTCGGATTTTTCCTAATGGACAAGGCGAGGTCAATCCGA
>DPWB01000268.1:0-902 GCA_003527885.1 Candidatus Competibacteraceae bacterium | reverse complement strand
GCGAGGTCAATCCGAAAGGCATCGAATTTTATAGCAGGCTCATCGACGAATTACTGAAATACAACATCACGCCGGTAGCAACGCTTTATCACTGGGATTTACCGCAAGCCTTGCAAGAGCGGGGCGGCTGGGAAAACCGGGAGCTAATCGAGCTTTTCGCTCAGTACGCTAAAACCTGCTTCGAGCACTTCGGCGACCGGGTGCCTTATTGGATCACCTTCAACGAAACCATCAATTTCATCATGCTGGGCTATCGGGATGGCCTGCACCCGCCGGGCGTGAAGGATGAAAAACGGGCGGTGGAAGTCTCGCACATCGTCAATCTAGCCCACGCCCAGGCCGTGCTGGAATATCGAAGGCTGTGCCGGGAGGACAGGATAGCAGCGGGAAAAATCGGCATCGCCCACGTTCTGCTACCCGGCTTTCCGATCACCGAAAAGCCAGACGATATCGAGGCTTGCGGCTGGTACGAGGAGATGGATTTTCACTGGTTTTACGATCCCAGCGTGCAGGGTTGCTATCCCGAACGGCTGCTGAAATATTATCAAAATCGCTTCCAGGCCCCGACGCTGCGGGATGGCGATCTGGCACTTTTGCAAAGTGCACCCAATGATTTCATCGGCATCAACTATTATCAAAGTACCTTCCTCGCCCACAACCCCAGCGATGGCGTGGGCAGCGCGGCCATCAATGTCAGCGGTGAAAAAGGCACCCAGAAAGAAAGCGGCATTCCCGGCCTGTTTAAAAGAGTGTTCAACCCGAATGTCCACTATACCCCGTGGGACTGGTCGATTTACCCGGAGGGGCTTTACGAAGGCATGAAGCGCATTCGGAATCGTTACGGCGCTATTCTGATCATGATTACCGAAAACGGGCTGGGCGATAAAGACCCGATCAGCGCA
>DPWB01000223.1:4251-11342 GCA_003527885.1 Candidatus Competibacteraceae bacterium | reverse complement strand
ATTCTAGTGTGTTTTTTTTTTTTTCAAGCAGAAGACGGCATACGAGATCTAGTACGGTCTCGTGGGCTCGGAGATGTGTATAAGAGACAGGTGGCGAAGGTTATCGAGGATGGCGGCGGCGGCGCGGCGGTCGTTGCAGGCCAGCACCATGTCGCAACCGGCGGCCAGCGCCGCCCGTGCCCGTTCCGGCGGCGGGCCGGCTTCACCCGCGCCGGCCATGTCCAGATCGTCGCTGAAGATCACCCCCTGAAACTCCAGGTCGCGACGCAGGATATCTTTCAGCCAGCGCGCCGAAAAGCCGGCCGGGCGGTCGTCCACTTGCGGGTAGAGCACGTGCGCCGGCATCAGCGCCGCCAAGCCGTAATGGATCATCCGCTCGAACGCCAGCAGGTCGGCGCCCGCCAAATCCTGGTAGGAGCGCGGGTCCACCGGCAGTTCCGAGTGAGAATCGGCCGCGATGCCCCCGTGGCCGGGAAAATGCTTGCCGACGCCTTCCATCCCTCCCTTTTGCATACCGCTGACATAGGCGTGGGCCAGATCGGCCACCGCTTCGGGGTCACGATGGAACGCCCGGTCGCCGATAATTCCGCTGACGCCGTGGTCTAAATCCAAGACCGGCGCAAAACTGAAGTCGACCCCGACCGCCCGCAGTTCGGCGGCCATCAACCAGCCGGTGGCGCGCGCCAGTTGCTTGGCGCGCATCCGGTCGTGATCGTAAATCTCGCCCAGACAGCGCACCGCCGGCAGCCGGGTGAAGCCGTCGCGGAAGCGCTGCACCCGGCCGCCTTCGTGATCCACCGCCACCAGCAGGCGCGGTTGCCGCAGGGCGTGGATGGCCGCCGCCAGCGCCGCCACCTGCTCTGGGGATTGGTAGTTGCGGGCGAACAGGATGACGCCGCCGACCAGTGGATGTCGCAACAGCTCGCCTTCCTCGGCCGTCAATTCCAACCCGTCCAGCCCCAGCATCACCGGTCCCAACGCCATTGTTTGCGCCCCGTAGCGGCTCTTGGAAGAAAACAGTTCTATGATAGCGTTTTATCGGACGATGACCAGTTGCCATGCCGATCTCGCGTGTCCTACCCAGCCGTAAGCGCCCCGCTCTTTCGCGGCGGCGCTTCGGGTCGAACGAGCTGCTTGCGGCGGCGCTCGGCGCGCTGGCCGCCACCGCGAGCGCCGCGAGCGATTGGCTCGGCGAGCCGCTGGGATCGGGTGGCGCCGGAGGAAAAATCAATTATACGGTTTTGGTTTTGATTCCCGTCATCCTGCTGGCCAGCGTGGCCTTGTTTTGGTGTTGGCTACAGCGCCAGGAGGCGGTGCGGCGCACCCGGCAGTTGCAGCGCGAACTGAACGAGCGACAGCGGGTGGAAACGGCGTTGCGCGAAAGTGAAGCGCGTTTCCGCGACGTGACGGAAGCGGCCAGCGACTGGATCTGGGAAATGGATGAAAACCTGCGGTTCACTTATTTGTCCGAACGGTTTGAGGCCTTGACCGGAATCGGGACACAATCCGTGTTGGGGCTCACGCGCTGGGAGCTGGCGGGAGCCGATGCGAGCATCGATCCGCAGAAGTGGCGCAAGCACCGCGAGGTGTTGGAAACGCGGGCGCCGTTTCGCGATTTTATCTACCAAACCCAACTGATCGGCGACTGGCAAAACGGGCGTTACCTGAAGGTGAGCGGCAAACCCATCCACGACGAGCAAGGCCGGTTTCGAGGCTACCGCGGCACCGGCACCGACATCACCGAACAGGCCAAGGCGGAGGCGGCGCTCTACCAGAGCGAGCTGCGCTTGCGGCGCATCATCGATCTGGTGCCGCACATGATCTTCGCCCGCGACCGCCACGGCCGTTTCCTGCTGGCCAACCGCGCCACCGCCGCCGCGTACGGCTCCACGGTCGAGGCGCTGGTCGACCGCTCTCATCCCCCCGGTCACGGCGTGCCGGAAGAGGTCGAACAAAGGCTGGCCGACGACCGGGCCGTGCTCGAAAACTGGGAGTCCAGGCTCATCCCCGAGGAGGTTTTCACCGATCACACCGGCCGCGTTTGCACGCTGCAAACCATCAAGATCCCCTTCAACGAATCCGGCATGAGCGAGTCGGCGGTGTTGAGCGTGGCCATCGATATCACCGAACAAAAGCGCGCCAAGGAAGACGTGGCGCGGATGCGGCTCTACCTCAAGAACATCATCGACTCGATGCCCTCGGTGCTGGTCGGCGTCGATCCCTGGGGCTACATCACGGTGCTGAACCAGCCGGCCGAACAGGCCGGCGGCGTGTCCTGGGCAGCGGCGCAGGGCCGGTTCTTCGGCGAGGTTTTTCCGCAGTTGCAAAGCCAGTTCGAGCAGGTGCGGCAGGCGATCCGGGACGGCCATCCGATCAAGACGCCCCGCATGACGCTGGAAGTGGACGGCGAACTGCATTATGCCGATGTGATGGTTTACCCCCTGATGGCGGACAACGTGAGCGGCGCCGTGATCCGTATGGATGATGTCACCGCCCGGGTCCGCATCGAATCGATGATGGTGCAGACCGAGAAAATGCTCTCGGTGGGCGGGCTGGCGGCCGGCATGGCGCACGAGATCAACAACCCGCTCGGCGCGATCTTGCAGGGCAGCCAAAACATCCTGCGGCGCATCGGGCCGGAGCTGGCTCAGAATCGGGCGGCGGCCGACGCCGTGGGCGTCGATCTGAACCAGCTCAACCGCTACCTGCAAGAACGCGGTATTCTGCGCTTGCTGGAGGGTATTCGCGAAGCCGGCGTGCGGGCGGCCAAGATCGTGGCCGACATGCTGTCGTTCAGCCGGCGCAGCGAAGCGCAAGCGCAGTTTGCCCTGGTCGAGGTGGAAGACCTGCTGGAAACCGTGCTGCGGTTGGCCGCTAGCGACTACGATCTGAAAAAGAAGTACGATTTCAAGCGAATCCGCATCGAACGCGCCTACGATCCCGCCTTGCGGCTGGTGTATTGCGACAAGACAGAAATCGAACAGGTGATTCTTAATCTGCTCAAAAACGCGGCCCAGGCCATGGCCGAGGAAAACACTCCGTCGCCCAGCATCCTTTTGCGGACCGCGCGCGAGGCGGATTACGCCGTGCTGGAAGTGGTTGACAACGGACCCGGCATGGAGGACAAAACCCTCAAACGCATTTTCGAGCCTTTTTTCACGACCAAGGATGTTGGGGTCGGTACCGGCCTGGGATTGTCGGTGTCTTATTTCATCGTCACCGAACAGCACAACGGCCGGTTGTCGGTGACCTCCAAACCTGGGCAGGGCGCCTGTTTCAGCCTCCGCCTGCCGCTGGCGCGGGAGAAGTTGTCATGACGGGCTGGGTTTTGATCGTTGACGACGAGGAAATGATCAGGGAAAACTTGAAAGCGTATTTGGAAGACGAAGGCCTGGGCGTGGTGGCCTTCGAATCCGCGACCCACGCGCTGTTCTGGCTGCAAGCCGGCGTTAGCTGCCCGGTCTGCATCATGGACATGCGCCTGCCGGACATGGACGGCAACACCGCCATTCGCGCGCTTCACGAGTTATATCCCGAGATGAAATTCCTGATTCATACCGGTTCTTCCAGCTACAGCCTGCCCGAGGATTTACGCACCATGGGTCTCGACGACAGCCGGGTTTATCGCAAACCGCTGGAGGACATGGGGCCGCTGGCGGCGGCGGTGCGGGCGTTGGCGGACCCACAAGAGGCGCGGCTATGAGCGAGCGAGCCGCGCGCATCCTGATGATCGACGACGAGCCGCTGCTTTTGGAAGTGCTCACCGCCTTTTTGGAAGATAACGGCTTCACCGTGCTCCAGGCCACCGACGGGCCGACCGGCCTTGAGCTGATCCGCCGGGAACAGCCCGATCTGGTGTTGTGCGATCTGCGCTTGCCGGGCATGGACGGCTTGCAAGTCTTGGCCGCCGTGACCCGCGATTACCCGGACCTACCGATTCTGGTGGTGTCCGGGCTGGGCGGGATGAGCGACGCCATTCAGGCGCTCAAACTGGGCGCCTGGGACTACGTGACCAAGCCGATCGAGGACATGGCGATGCTGGAGCACGCCATTGCCCACGCCTTGGAGCGCGCCCGGCTGCGGCGGGAAAATCGCGAGCACCGCTTGCATCTGGAGGCCGTCAACGAGCAACTGCTGCAAACCTTGCGGCGCTTGCAGGAAGACGAAGCGGCCGCGCGGCGCATCCAGTTTCAGCTGCTGCCCGAGAACAACAAGCTCTACCGAAATTACCGGTTCAGCCGCCATCTGTTCACCTCCCAATATCTCAGCGGCGACTTCGTGGATTATTTCCCCATCGACGGCGAGCATCTGGGCTTCTACATCGCCGATGTTTCCGGTCACGGCGTGTCCTCCGCGTTCGTGACGGTCATGCTGAAAAGCTATATCGGCCGTTACCGGGAGCTGCACCGGCAAAACCGGGATCGCGGCATCCTGAATCCCGCCGAGACGCTGAGCCGGCTGAATCGGGAAGTGTTCAGTTGCCACATGGATAAGTACCTGACCATCTTTTTCGGGGTCATCGACTGGAACACCAACCATCTGCGCTACAGCAGCGGCGGCCAATTCCCCTTTCCGATCCTGTTCGACGGCCGACAGGCGGTATATATCGGCAAGAAAAGCCTGCCGATCGGGCTGTTCGATTTCGCCAGCTACCAGACCGAATCCCTGCAACTCCCGCCCGAATTCGCGCTCCTACTGATTTCGGACGGCATTCTCGAAACCCTGCCGCAAGCCAATTTGCGCGAAAAGCAAGCGTTCTTGCTGGACATGGCGAGCAGGATCGACCTGACGCTCGACGGTCTGATTGCGGCGCTGGGGCTGGAGCACGCCGGCCTGCTGCCGGATGATATCAGCCTGTTGCTGGTCGAGAAGAGAGGTTGAAATGGACGAGGGCGCCGCTTTTTACGCCAAACAGGGAACGACCTATATCGTCAAGCTGGCGGGTGAAATTCGCTACACCATGGGTTGCGCGTTGGCGGATTTTCTGGACGGCTTGTTCGCCCGCGCCGATTATGACGATATCGTGGTGGATATCACGCAAACCCGTTCCATCGACAGCACCAGCTTGGGGTTGCTGGCGAAGATCGCCAACTTCAGCCGCGAGCGCTTCGGCCGCAAGACCACTTTGTTCTCGACGAACCCCGACGTGAACCAGCTGCTTGAAACCATGGGATTCTATGAGATATTCGATATCCGCGACACCGGTGAAACTATCTCGGAAACGCTGCGACAACTGGCGATCGAGGCGCCTTGCAAAGAGGAGCTAACCCGCATCGTGTTCGAAGCGCACCGCACGCTCAGCGAACTCAACCCGCAAAATCAAGAAGTCTTCAAAGGGGTGCTGGACAACTTACGCGCCAAGTTGGACCCGCGTTAACACGGCGTTCGAGCGCGGGCGAAGCGGGAACGGAGCGCGAATTTCAGTGCGCCGGCGCAACGCGGGGGCGGCTGGACCGTCCGCTAGCCGCCGGCGATAAAGACTCGGTCGCCCGCCGCCACCCGCTCGAACAGGGCGAGCAGTGCGGGGTTGTGCATACGGATGCACCCGTGCGACAGCGGCACGCCCATCGGCGCGGTCGCCGGGCAGCCGTGGATGTAGATGAAGCGGCGCAAGCTATCGCGGTCGCCCCCGCGATTGCAGCCGGACTCCAGGCCGGTCAGCCACAAAATGCGGGTCAGAATCCAGTCCCGTTCGGGGTGGCGCGCCGCCAGTTCCGGATTGTAAATTTCGCCGGTCGGTCGCCGCCCGACGAATACGGTATCGGGCGGCAGGCCGTCGCCGATCTTGATGCGGATGCGGTGCCAGCCGCGCGGGGTGCAACCGCTGCCGCGTCGCTCGCCGGGACCGTTAAAGGCGGTCGAGACCGGATAGCGGGCGACCGTTCGCCCCCCCACCGCCAGCGTCAGTCGCTGCTCGGGAATGCTGACCCGGATCAGCCGTTCGCGATTCACCATGTCGTGTAGGGATGGCGGGCCAGTTGCGAGTTGTAGTAGCGGATGTCGTGTGAAACGTCCTCGCCCAGCCAGTCCGGCCGCGCGAAGGGCTCGTCGGGACGGCGCAACTCCACTTCGGCCACGATCAATCCGGCGTTGTCGCCGGCGAACTCGTCGATTTCCCACAGGTGCTGGCCATGACGCACGAAATGTCGGGTTTTCTCCAGCAGCGGCTTCTCGCACAAGGCATCGAGGATTTCCTCGGCCTCCGCGGCGGGGATCGGGTATTCGTACTCGCTGCGCTGGATGCCGAGCGTGCCGCTCTTGATGTTGAGAAAGCCCCGCCCGCCCGCCAGCCGCACCCGCACCGAGCAGCGGGCGTCGCTGGTCAGATAGCCTTGGCGCATCCGCACCGAACGTTCGGCCTGCTGGCGCCAGCCATCGTTGCGAATCAAAAACTTGTGTTCGATTTCAATGCCCATGTCGCAAGCTCCTGGGGGTGGGTCGAGCGCCGGTCGAATCGGGCGGGTAACGCGCGCCGCGTGGGGTGTATGGTGTATGCTTGTGTTATCCGAACGCTTGGGAGGCTCACCGCATGAGCGACCTTGATCTCAATGAGTGGCCGTTGCTCGATGACGAGGTCATCCTCGAATTGCGTGAGGTCATGGAAGACGAGTTCGCCGATTTGCTGCAAAACTTCCTCGACGACCTGCCGCTGCAATTGGAGCGGTTGCAAGACGCCATCGCCCGTGGCGATGCCGGACAACTTTATCAGACCGGCCACAAATTTAAATCCAGTTGCGGCAGCCTGGGGGCGTTGCGCTTGGCCGAATGGGTGCAGCGCCTGGAACAGGCCGGCCGCTCGAACGCGCTGGAGGAGGCGCGGCGCTGGTTGCAAGCCGCTCGGGCCGTCGCCGCTGAAACGGCGGCGGCGCTCCAGGCCCAGTTGAAATAAGGGTTGCCGGGCGCGGCGCGACCACAAACGTTCCCGCCGGCCGCAGCGGATCCCCGGCGCGATAGTGGTGTCAAACAACCCGGTCATCGCCGACCTCCATTGCGAGAGCTCCATCATGTCCGAACCGCGGCACGCCAACCGGCTGATTCATGAAACTAGCCCTTATCTGCGCCAGCACGCCCACAATCCGGTGGCGTGGCAG
>DPWB01000223.1:0-4119 GCA_003527885.1 Candidatus Competibacteraceae bacterium | reverse complement strand
GTTCGTCAACATCAAGGTGGATCGCGAGGAGCGGCCCGACCTGGACAAGATTTACCAGACCGCTTTTCAGTTGTTGCAGCGCCGGGCCGGGGGTTGGCCGCTGACGATGTTCTTGACGCACGACGATCAAACGCCTTTTGTCGGCGGCACCTATTTCCCCAAGACGGCCCGCTACGGGATGCCGGCTTTCGTCGATATCCTGCACCGCGTCAGCGCCCATTATCGCTGGCACCGGCATGATTTACACGAACAAAATCAAGCCTTGCTGGACGCCTTGCGGGTCGAGAGCGACTTGCCCGCCGCCGCCGCGTCCGCCTTGAGCGCCGCGCCGCTGCCCGCCGCGCGCGATCAGTTGCTGCGGAGCTTCGACCCGATCCACGGCGGGCTTGGCGGCGCACCGAAATTCCCGCACCCGACCAATCTGGAGCGCTTGTTGCGGCAGTGGGCGGCCAGCGTCCGGCGTGGCGAACCCGACCGGCAGGCCGGCACCGCCGCCTTGTTCAGCTTGCAAAAAATGGCGCTCGGTGGGATTTACGACCAACTCGGCGGCGGTTTCTACCGCTATTCGGTCGATGCCGAGTGGCGAATCCCGCACTTCGAAAAGATGCTGTATGACAACGGCCCCTTACTGGCGTTGTACGCGCAAGCGTGGCGAGCGACTCAAGACCCGGTGTTCCGCCAAGTGGTCGAAGAAACCGGGGCGTGGGCGATGCGGGAAATGCAGTCGCCCGAGGGCGGCTATTACGCCACGCTGGACGCCGATTCCGAAGGGGAGGAAGGCAAGTTTTATCTGTGGACGCGCGAACAGGCCCAAGCCGTGCTGGACGCCGGTGAATACGCGGCTGTCGCCGCCCGTTACGGCCTGGACCAGCCGCCCAATTTCGAGAATCACGCCTGGCACTTGCGGGTCGTGGAGGAGGGTTCGGAACCGCCTTCGGAGCCGGCAATTGACGCCGCGCGGTTCTCCGACCGGCTCGCCAGCGGTCGCCGCAAGCTGTTCGAGAGCCGGGGGCAACGGGTTTGGCCGGGGCGCGACGAAAAAATTCTGACGGCTTGGAACGGGTTGATGGTGCGCGGCATGGCCATCGCCGGCCGCCATTTGGGACGGGCGGATTTCGTGGATTCGGCCGAGCGCGCCCTGGATTTCGTCCGCTCCCAGCTCTGGCGCGACGGGCGGCTGCTGGCGGTCCACATGGCCGGCCAAAGCCGGTTGAACGCTTATCTGGACGACTACGCTTTTCTGATCGACGGCATTTTGGAGCTGCTGCAATGCCGCTGGCGCGACGGTGATTTCGATTTCGCGCTGGCGTTGGCCGATGTTTTGCTCGACCAGTTCGAAGACCGCGACGCCGGCGGGGTCTTTTTTACCTCCTCCGACCACGAACGGTTGCTCCATCGACCCAAGGCCGCGCACGATGAAGCCTTGCCGGCGGGCAACGGCATCGCCGCGCAAGTCTTGCTGAAGCTCGGCCACCTGACCGGGCGCACCGCCTATCTGGACGCGGCCGAACGGGTGTTGCGCTGGGCGTGGCCGGTGATCAAGCAAATTCCCGCCTCTTGCAACGCCTTATTAGGGGCGTTGGAAGATTATCTGGAACCGGGGCAAACCGTCGTGCTGCGCGGTGCGGGACCGGAACTGGCGGCATGGTGGCAACGCTGCGGGCGGCCCTATGCGCCCGGCCGGCTGACGCTGGCTATTCCGGCCGACGCGAGTTTGCCGGCCGGATTGTTGGCCGAGCGGCCAGCGGGCGCGGCACCGGTGACCGCTTACGTTTGCGGCGGACTGCAATGCCTGCCGCCGATGACCGCGCTGAGCGATCTGGAGCGCGAACTGGCTTCGGCCGAGCTGGCGGAGCCTTGAGCGCGAGCTGGCAGTGGCGGCGGGTCCGCGGTCGCTTTTGGCGCCGCCGTCATGCGGCGCGAGGGAAATGTTGTGAGGCCTAGGCGCTCTATCGCCACACCTCATATAATGAAAGGGGTTAGAATTGAAAGAGTACTAGAAAAACTATACGGCTCTTGCCGAGCGCGCGATATTTTCCCGGCGGAGTCATTTCGGAAATCCTGTTTTGGAGAGAATACGCACCATGACGATTCATCTTTATTTTTCGCTCATCCCCGAAGCGCTGATCGCTTCCATGCTGGGTCCGGAACAGTTCGGGCAATATTACTCGACCGGCCACAAGTACAAATCCAAGGGGCAAGCGATCTTTTTCGAAGTCGATCCCAGTTTTCGCAACGACTACTTCAACATTGACGAGGGGCTCAAGCGTTGTGTGCCGCGCCCGGACGGGACCCCCAAAAACTCGGTTTACATCGCGGTTTACCGGGTGCTGGAGCACATTCCGGTCAGCGCCTTGGGCAAGCTATATCTCAGCACGGCCTACGGTCAGACCCTCGGATTGAGCCGTACCGACGCCTTTCCAGTCAAGGAAAAGGGCTTGCACATGTACCAGGATCTCGCGCCGGTCAACAGCTTGGTGGTGAGCGCGCAAGACCCACGCACCTACTACGAAAGCGTCACCAGCCAGCCGGCCAAGTTCATCCGCTTTCCCGGTTTGTGTTTCGTCGAGCTGGGTTTGGGCGCGCTGGCGACGGACCCCATCAACGGCGCGGTAGGCGATTTACCCTACTCGTTCATGCACCACTTGCGCGAAGCGCTGCTGGAAGTCGATCCGACCGGCAAGCAAAGCAAGCTGGTGCATCGGGTGCACTCGTTGGAGTTCCCCTATCGGATGATCAAGAGCGGCGTCTATATGGGCAACGGCCCCGATCTGGCGTTTTACCAGATACCGTCGCACGAGGTCTTGCGGCGGGAGCATAACGCGTGGTGGCGCTCGGCCAATCTCAGCTGATCGGGCGTCGCTCGAACGCAGTTGAAAAGCCGCCGCCAGAATTCTCTGGCGGCGGCTTTTTTTTGGCGGTTCGGCCGGAAAAACCGGTTCGGGACACGCCCTCAAAAGACGGGCGGGCGTCCTGTCAATAGGGCGGACGGTCGTAGTAATAGCCCGGCGGTGGCCCGTTGTCGCGATAGTAACGGCGCGGTGGCAGACGGCGATAGGGCCGGTAGGTACCGTCGCTCTGGTAGTTGTTCTGGTAATCCATCTGGTTGCCGACCGAGCCTCCGATCAGCGCACCGGCCAAGCCCCCGGCGACGGCTCCGTTACGGTGGTCGAGCTGATGGCCGATCACGGCGCCGGCGGTCGCTCCCATCAGAGCGCCGTTTTGGGTGTGATAGTAAGGCGCGCCAGGCGGGGCGCAGGCGGCGATCAAGCCCAAAGCCGCGGCGAGGAAGCCAATTTTGAACGGCGTTTTCATGGAAGCATCACTCCGAATCATCGGGTCATGGGCAGCGATAAAAAAATTGACGGCGGTCACTAACAGAGACAAAACGCTAATGGCGGCGCCGTCATCAAAGTCCACATACACCCACACTGGTTGCGCGCAGTATTGCGCCGACAAGGTGAATGTTCCCTGAATACGTCAGGCCGTGTGGGCGGAGGATGGGGGAGCGGCGGCGATCCGCGCCAGCGTTTCCTTCCCCAGGACCGCCGCCCGCCAGCCGCGCCGCAAGCGGGACTCTTCACCGAGCACCAAGCTCTCGATGTCGCGGCGGTCCGCGAGCGCGCCCGGAGCGATCTGGTAGTGGGCGGCGCGGCTCCCGATCAGTTCCCGCAACTGGTTGGCGCGCGCCGTCTGCTCGGCTGAAAGCCGCGGCCGGCGCGGCTGCGCCGGCCAGCGTTCGGGCGGTTCGGTCCTGGCGGCGGCGATGCGCGAGAGCAGCGCGGCGTCATGCTGGCGGCGGAACGCGGCGGACAGCCCGCGGACGGGCTGTAGCTCAGCCGCCGTGACCGGCATCCGCCGGGCGAGTTCGACCAGCACGGCATCGTCCAGAATCCAGCGGCGCGGCCGATCCTGCTGGATGGCCTGCTCCTCGCGCCAGGCGGTCAGCGAGCGCAGTACCGCCAGCGGCAGGCCGCGCAACCGGTGCTGCTCCCGAATCCGCCGCCACGCTTCTTGCGGCTGGGGGCGGTAGCGCTCGGGGTCGGTCAGGGCCTGAAAATCCTCGGCCAGCGCCTCCGACCAGCCACGCTCCCGCAGCCGGGCGAGCTGTCGGGTATA
>DPWB01000068.1 GCA_003527885.1 Candidatus Competibacteraceae bacterium | reverse complement strand
TGCCGGCTGCTTTGTTTTTTTTTAATGATACGGCGACCACCGAGATCTACACTAGATCGCTCGTCGGCAGCGTCAGATGTGTATAAGAGACAGGGCTTGGCGGGCGTTGCAAGACCGGCCGGAAACCGTGCTGGTGGATGTCCGCACCAACGCCGAATGGGCTTATGTCGGCGGCCCCGACCTCGCCGCTTTGGATAAATTCCTGATCTGCGTCGAGTGGCTGAGGTTTCCGGCCATGGATCTCAATTCGCGGTTTCTGGAGGAGTTGCAGGAGCATGGCGTGAACCCGAGCCAGGAGGTCTATTTGATTTGCCGCAGCGGCGTGCGGTCGCGCCAAGCCGCCGAACTGCTCGCCCGGCACGGTTACACCACCTACAACGTGGCGGACGGTTTCGAAGGCCAGATCGACGCCGCCGGCCATCGCGGCGTGGGCGGTTGGCGGGCCGAGGGCCTGCCTTGGCGGCAAAGCTGAAGGGCGCGCTGATAGAGCCATTTCCCGCTATGCCTCCCGCCGCCATCACCCCTGTCAAAACCAGCGCCTTATCGCTCGCTGTGGACGCCACCGCCGAAGACGCCTTTGTCGCGGTGATCGACGCTTGCTTGCGCCACGCCGCAGTCAACCTGCCGGCGGTGCTCGACGGGCAAATCGAGGGCGTCCATCAGATGCGGGTGGCGTTCCGGCGGCTGCGCTCCGGCCTGAAAAGTTTTCGGCCGCTGGCGCCGCGCGAAGCCAGCGCTGGGTTGGTCGAGGATATCCGCTGGCTCAACGGCTTCCTGGGTCCAGCGCGCGACTGGGATGTGTTCTTGCATGAAGGTCTGACCCCGATATTTGGCCGGTTCCCACGCAAGCGCGGGCTGAGCTTGTTTCGCTCCAAGGCGGAAACTATTCGCCGGACCCATCACCGCACGCTGCGGACAGCTTTGGGCGAGCCCCGCTATCGGGCGATGCTGGAACAGTTCGCCGATTGGTTGCAGCGCCGCCCGTGGCGGGACGTGATCGGTGACGAGCGGCGGCAGCGGCTGGAAGAGCCGGCGCTCGCGTTCGCGACACCGCTGCTCGAACGGGACCACCGCCGGGTGGTCAAGCGGGGGGAAGCTTTTACGGAGCTCTCCGCCGAGGCGCGGCACGCTTTGCGCATTCGCATCAAGGAACTGCGTTACGCTCTAGATTTCTTCGCCGGCCTCTATCCGGCCGAAAAAGTTAAACCCTACGCGGGTGCCTTGGCCAAATTACAGGACGCCTTGGGCGTGATGAACGATGGCGCGGTCGTCGGTCGCTTGTTGGACGAGGCCAGCCTGACGTCGGCCTCCGCCGCCCGTCAGGTTATCGAGGGCTGGTACGGTTGTCGGATGGCGGTTCACGAAGATCTGTTCGCGGGACTCTGGCAGCCCTTCGTGACGTGCGGGCGCCCCTGGAAAGATTGACCGGGGCGTTGTTGTCGCCAGCCGCTACAATCCATAAAGAAATCACTCCGAAAGCCCAGCCGCTTTCTCCAAAAACTATAACGTTCGCCGCCCGAGAGAGGATAACCACGTGTCTGATCTGACCTTGACCCAGCAATTGACCGAGCTGATCGCCAGCAAACCGGTCACGCCCACCGATCTCGAACATGCCGCCTTGTTGGCGCTGGATACCATGGCGAACGCGCTGGCCGGCCGCGCGACCGAACCCGGTGCGATCTTGTTGCGCTGGGCCGGTGAAAGCCTGGACACCCAGCGCCAGACGTTCTTGTTTGGAGCGCTGACGCATATCCTGGAAACCGATGACCTGCACCGGGCTTCGGTGGTGCATCCCGGCTGCGTGGTGGTGCCGGCGGCCTGGGGGGTGGCGCTGCGGGAAGGCATTCGCGGCCATGCCGTGCTCAAGGCGATCTTGTGGGGTTACGAAGCGGCGATCCGCGTGGGCATGGCCGTCGGCCCGACCCATTACCGGATTTGGCACAACACCGCGACCTGCGGTCCCTATGGCTCGGCGATGGCGGCGGCGGCGCTGTTGCAACTCGATGCGCCGGCGACGGTCCATGCCTTGGGCAACGCCGGGGCCCAATCGTCCGGGCTTTGGCAGTTTATGGACACCGGGGCGATGACCAAACACCTGCACGCCGGCCGGGCGGCGGAGGCGGGCGTGCTGGCGGCGGATTTGGCGCGTTCCGGCTTCAGCGGACCTTCAAAGATTCTGGAAGGCGCCAAAGGCTGGTTCGTCGCCACCTGTCCCGACGCCGATCCCGCCGCGGTGACGCGCGATCCGGCTGGTCCCTGGCAGTTGCTGCAAACCTCGATCAAGCCCTGGCCTTCGTGTCGGCATACCCATCCGACCATCGACGCCGCGCTTGAGTTGCGCCACCGAGTCGCGGTCGAGGCGATCGAACGGATCGAAGTGGAAACGTACCCGGCGGCTTTGGAGGTTTGCGACCGCCCGGTGCCGCGAAGCGATTATGAGGCCAAGTTCTCGCTGCAACATTGCGTGGCGGCGGCGCTGGCCCGAGAGGCGGTGGATTTTGCGGCCTTTGCCGGGCCCGCGCGCGAGGAGCTGGCGGCGCTGCGCGAACGGGTCACCGTGCGGGTGGCCGAACCTTACGCCACGGCTTATCCGCAAGCCTGGGGCAGCGCGGTGACGGCGACGGCGCGCGATGGCGGGCGGCTGACCGTGCGGCGCACCCATGCCAAAGGCGATCCCGAAGCGGCGATATCGCCGGTCGAATTGATCGCCAAGGCCCGCATGTTGATGGCCTACGGCGGGGTGCGCGAACCGGATCGACTCATCGATGCCATCCTGGCGCTTTCCGACGATGCGGCGTTGCCGGATTTGCCGTTGCGGACCGACTGATTTTGGCAATGCAGCAAAAAAACCGGTAAAGTGGCTGCGATAACCAGTTGTTTATTCAATAAAATGTTGTTTTTTGCCGAAAAACAACGAAAGCCGGTATGTTTTTTCTAATTTTTTTGCTAAGATAGCCAGCGTGTGACGGGCATTTCTCTTCTCCTCAGCCCGTCACACATCCTCCTTTGGTGGTTTTTGGCCGGACGCTTGTCCGGCCTTTTTTTTGCTTGCATGACGGCTGATCGAGCGAAAGGGACCGGAAAAGGTGGCCCTTGACCCCAAACACGCCGGGACCTTCTTTCCGCGGCACGAACACGAACCGGTCTCGGCGGATGGGGGTCGGCGGAAGGCAGGACCGGGCCAGAATTGATTCGTCCAGAGTGGTTGACAGCAAAAAGCCCCGCTTCGAGGCGGGGCTTCGATCAAGCTAAAAGCGCGCTAGCGAAGGCTGTCAATCGTCGCCGGAAAAGATGCCCAAGATCTGCAACAGGCTGACGAACAGATTGAACAGCGAAACATAAAGGCTGACGGTGGCCATGATGTAGTTGGTTTCACCGCCGTGGATGATATCGCTGGTCTGCCACAGGATCATGCCGGACATCAGCAGAATCACCATCGCCGACACGGCCAGGGACAGCGCCGGCAGGCTAAACAGCGCCGCGCCGATGCTGGCCAGGAACGCCACCAAGATGCCGACCATCAGGAAGCCGCCCATGAAGCTGAAATCCTTGCGGCTGACCAGCGCGTAGCCGGACAGGGCCAGGAAGATCGCGCCGGTGCCGGCCAACGCGGTCATCACCAGTTGCGGGCCGTTGGGCAGGCTCAGATAAAGATTGAGGATCGGTCCCAGCGTGTAACCGAGAAAGCCGGTCAGGGCGAACACCGCCACCAAACCCCACGCGCTGTTGCGCAGTTTGGTCACGGCAAACAGCAGGCCGAAGTAACCGCCCAAGGTGACCAGCCAGTGCAGCGGCGGCGCTTTGTTAACCACGGCGAAGCCGGCCGTCAGGGCGCTGAACAGCAGGGTCATCGACAGCAACAAGTAAGTGTTGCGCAAGACCTTGTTGGTGACCAGCGATTGTCCGGGCGTCAGCGTGATCGGCGCCTTAGCCAGTAGATCGTTTCGTTGCAGCATTGGGGTCTCAACCTCCTGGGATAATCGAACTGATACTATTGACCAGTATAAATGCGAACCGTTCCCGTTTGGAACGGCCGGTTTGATAATCGATTTTATAGGCCAATTTTATATCGTTTTACCGGTTTCTTCTTATTTTTAATTTTCGTCCCGCTGTCTTGCCGGAATCCTGTGATGGCTGACCCCAGCGCCCTGATGTGTCGGGCCCGAGCTGGCTGAGCTCATAAGCGCTGTCTTCGAGCAAATCGGCGACACTGGCGGTCATTGTCAAATTCCTGAAGCGCTCCTGCAAAGCAAAACAAAAAACCCGCTAAGCTTTAGCGCCTAGCGGGTTTCGAAACAGTGTGACCCCAGCAATTTGGTGGAGGCGGGGGGAATCGAACCCCCGTCCGCAAATCCTCCGCCCTCGGCCCTACATGCTTAGCCTGGTCATTGTTTTAACCGTCCGCAATCCGACCGGCAGGACGGCGAACGGCGGTTCCGGTTAGTTTTAGCGCCTCACCCCCGGACAAGATCGGCGCGAGCTTATGTTGGGTCGACCCCTGAAGCGCCCCGAAGGGCTACGGACCTCACAAGCAAGTTCCGGTCAGAGGCTGGCGGGCGTTAGGCCGCCAGTGCGTAGCTGTCGTCGTTGGCGACTATAGTTTGCAGCCTGATTAACGAGGCGAGCTGCATCCTCGGCATGCGCCTCAGGTTTTGCAATCCACGTCGAAACCGGATCGCCCCCGTTAGCGCCATTATGATAGCGCCATGGCCGTAAAGTTCCCAGCGAACTATCGTTCCCGCAGCAGCCGCTGCTTGTCGCGCTCCCAATCGCGGTCCTTGTCGGTCGCCCGCTTGTCGTATTCTTTCTTGCCGCGCGCCAAGCCGATATCCAGCTTGGCGCGGTTGTGTTTCCAGTACATCGACAGCGGGATCAAGGTGTAGCCCTTGCGCTCGACCGAGCCGATCAGCCGGCCGATCTCCTCCTTGTGCAACAGCAGCTTGCGAGTGCGGGTCGGGTCGGCTTGAACGTGAGTGGAGGCCGAGGCCAGCGGCGAGATGTGACAGCCGAACAAGAACGCCTCGCCGTCGCGCAGCAGCACGTAGCTTTCCTTGAG
>DPWB01000288.1:7688-9150 GCA_003527885.1 Candidatus Competibacteraceae bacterium | reverse complement strand
CCGCGAACAGTTCCGCATAGCCCTGGGCCTGATCGGGCGGCGCGAACGGGTGCAGGTTGGCGAACTCCGGCCAAGTGATCGGGATCATTTCCGTGGTGGCGTTCAGCTTCATCGTGCACGAGCCCAGCGGGATCATGCAGCGATCCAGCGCCAGATCGCGGTCGGCGAGGAGGCGCAGATAGCGCAGCATCTCGGTTTCCGAGTGATAGGTGTTGAACACCGGGTGGGTCAGGAACCCGGAGGTGCGAGCCAGATTCGCCGGAATGCGGCCGGCGGCGGACGGTTCCAGCACGGCGAAGTCGGGCGTGGCCATCCCCGGTTTGGCGAATGCGGCCCACAGGGCTTCCACGTCGGCGCGGGTGGTGGTTTCGTCCAGCGCGATGCCGATGGTGTCACTGCCGGCATCGCGCAGGTTCATCTGGCGGTCGCGGGCGGCGGCGTGGATGGCGGCGGTCTGCCCGCCGGTCTTGACGGTGAGGGTGTCGAAAAACGCG
Source organism: Candidatus Competibacteraceae bacterium (assembly GCA_003527885.1). Taxonomy (GTDB): domain Bacteria; phylum Pseudomonadota; class Gammaproteobacteria; order Competibacterales; family Competibacteraceae; genus Competibacter_A. The sequence goes on along the minus strand of DPWB01000288.1, from coordinate 8,656 downwards.
GCAGTCGCCAGTTCGTAGCCGAGCTGTTTCAGTCCGGCCGCCAAGGTGACGGTGAAACCATGCACCCGTTCGGCGATGGCGGTCAGGCCCTTAGGGCCGTGATAAGCCGCATACAGGCTGGCCATGATCGCCAGCAGCGCCTGCGCGGTGCAGATGTTGCTGGTGGCTTTCTCGCGCCGGATGTGCTGTTCGCGCGTCTGCATCGCCAGCCGCAGGGCCTTGTTGCCTTTGCTGTCGATGGAAACGCCGACCAACCGTCCCGGCATGTCGCGCTTGTAGCGGTCGCCGGTGGCGAAGAAGGCGGCGTGCGGCCCGCCGTAACCGAACGGCACGCCGAAACGCTGCGCGGAACCGACGACCACATCGGCCCCGAACTCACCGGGCGGCTTGAGCAGGGTCAGCGCCAGCACATCGGTGGCCACCACCGCCAGCGCGCCCTTGGCGTGGGCCTTGGCGATCGTGTCCGTGTAATCGTAAATCTCGCCGGAGCTGGCCGGGTATTGCAGCAGCGCGCCGAAGCAGTCCAGCGCGTCGAGATCGCTCCGGTGGTCGCCGACCACCACCTCCAGGCCGAGCGGCGCGGCGCGGGTGCGCACCACGTCGATGGTCTGCGGATGGCATTCGGCGGAGACGAAGAACGCCTTGCTCTTGGCTTTCGACAGCCGCCGGCAGAAGGTCATTGCCTCGGCGGCGGCGGTTGCCTCGTCCAGCAGCGAGGCGTTGGCGATCTCCGTGCCGGTGAGATCCATGATCATGGTCTGGAAGTTCAGCAGGGCTTCGAGCCGCCCTTGCGAGATTTCCGGTTGATACGGGGTATAGGCCGTGTACCAAGCCGGATTTTCCAGCACGTTGCGCAAAATGACCGTCGGGGTGTGGGTGTCGGAATAGCCCATGCCCAGGAACGACCGGAACACCTTGTTCTTGGCGGCCATGCGCCGTAGTTCGGCCAATACCCGCGCTTCGCCGCG
>DPWB01000288.1:0-7485 GCA_003527885.1 Candidatus Competibacteraceae bacterium | reverse complement strand
TTGCTCGGCGGCGCTCGGCCCGATGTGCCGGGAAATGAATTCTCCGCGGTTGTCCAGCTCGGACAAGGTGCGCCGGGGTGCGGTAGTTGGAGTATTCACGACCACCTCTTCGAGTTGTGATGGAGCGGCGAACCGTCAATCGAGACCGGCCACGAACGTGTCGTAGGCCGCCTGGTCCATCAGGGCATCCAATTGCGCCGGGTCGGCAAGCTTGATCTTGAGAAACCAGCCCGCGCCGAGCGGGTCGCTGTTGGCCTGAGCCGGGTCATCGGCGAGCGAGGCGTTGGTTTCGATAACGGTTCCGCCGACCGGCATGTGAATCTCGCCGGCGGCCTTGACCGATTCGATGGTCGCCCCTTCGGCGCCTTGGGCCAGTTCCGCGCCGACCTCGGGCAGGCCGATGAACACCAGGTCGCCGAGCGCGTTTTGGGCGTAGTCGGTGATGCCGATGGTGCCGGTGCCGTCACCTTCGACGCGCAGCCATTCGTGGGTTTCGGTGAATTTGATCTGGCTCATGTTGTGTTGCTCCTGAGTGGTGGGTTTTAGAGTGGCAACTGTCGGAGAGCGCCGGCGCTACCGCGTGGTGCGCGGATCGGGCGGACGCTGATCCCGTCCAATTCCTTGAGCTCTTTAGTGCGGGCGAGCGAGCCAATCAAGGCCCTGTCGAAGAAACAACTCATGTTTTCATTCTCGCCCATCGCGGTTGAACGTAACATCTGAATAGTCCGATCCATGTATCGGAAGAAGGCTTCGATGAAGCCGGCGAGGGCCATGCTCGGCCGCTGTTCCGCCAAAACCATCGCCGTCATTGCCGGGTTTGTGTTCGGATGCCCGGATACCAGGGCACTCGTCCTTGCAGCACGCCCGAGCGTTCGATGATTTCCGCCGCCGCCTCCTGTTGGTAGTAGGCCATCACGTGGACGCCGCTGACGCCCTTGATCTCGCGGATTTCCTGAATCAATTCCACGCAGAGGCTCCGGCCTTCCGCCCGCTGATCGTCCGCTCCGGCCAACCGCCGAATGATAGCATCCGGTATGTAGACACCGGGTACATGTCCGCGCATCCATTCGGCTGACTTGGCGGAGCGCAGCGGGCCGACGCCGATCAGGATGAACACCTTATCGAGCAGCCCGAGATCTTCCGCTTTTTTCATGAATTCCCTGAGCGGGGGAATTTCGAAGCAATATTGGGTCTGGATGAACTGGGCGCCGGCCGCCACTTTCTTGGCCAGCCGGTGCGGGCGCCAGTCGCGTGGCGGGGCTAGCGGATTTTCGACCGCGCCGAAGAACACCCGCGGCGGCGAGCCGATCTTGCGCCCGCTCTGGAACCGCCGCTCGTCGCGCAGCCCGCGCGCGATTTCCAGCAACGACAGGCAATCCAGATCGAACACCGGTTTGGCTTGCGGGTGGTCGCCCGCTTGCACCCCGTCGCCGGTCAGGCACAGCATGTTGCACACCCCCATGGCCGCGCCGCCGAGAATGTCGCCCTGGATCGCGATGCGGTTCTTGTCGCGGCAGGCGATCTGCATGATGGGCGCGTAGCCGGCCCGAATCAGCAGCGCGGCCACGGCCACGCTGGACATGTGGCAGTGGCCGCCGGCGCCGTCGGTGGCGTTGATGGCGTCCACATAACCGTCGAAGATGCGGGCGCGGGCGAAGACCTCTTCGGCGTCGGCCGAGTCGGGGGGGTCCATCTCGCTGGTGACCGCGAACGCGCCGGCCCGCAACACCCGCTCCAGCCGGCCCGCCGAGGTGTGGCCCGGCAGAATCGGCATCGGCAAGCTGGGGTCGTCCGGGATGTCATCGAAGTTGAGAGCCATCTCGATTCCCCGCTTTTTCCCGCGCCTGGGCCAGCCACGCGGAGCGCCCGCGCCCGCGCCAGTCCAGTGGGGGCTGTACCGTCCGCAAGGCGGCTCGGCCACCGCGCATCCGCGCGCTGCCGTTGCAGGCCTCGACCCACACGCACGCCATTTCCGGCTTGACCTCGCAATGCCCGTCGGCCCGCACCCCGCCGCACGGCCCGTTGCGCAAGTTCTTCGGGCAGTTCATCGGGCACGACATCCCGGTGGAACCCAACACGCAGCACCCGCACATCTGGCAGTCGAACAAGAAACCTTTGACGGCCCGTTCGATGCCCGCCACCGGCTTTTCCAGGCGCCCGTAGCCGATACGACGCCACAACGGATCGAGCGCGACCATCAGCCCTTCGAACCACCGATACCCCTTCTGCAAGGTTCGGGCATGGCGAACCGACCAACGGCGTGCGGAGTACATGATCTTGCCCTTTAGCCGGTGTTAGAACCCATTAGTGGGCGCCCGTCGCGCTGGTTTCAGAGCGACCTCTATTTCAGGTAGTGCTCGGCCACCGCCACCCAGTAGGCCGCGCCGATGGGCAGGTTGCTGTCGTCGAAGCGGTACTCGGGATGGTGAACCATGGGAGTGTCGCCGTTGCCGATGAAGCAGTAGGTGGCCGGTTTTTGCTGGGCGTAGAAGGCGAAATCCTCGCTGCCCATGAAGGTCGGTCCTTGGGTGATGACTTTTTCTTCCCCCAGCAAGCCTTTCGCGATCCCGGCGCAAATCTCGGTCTGTTCGGGGTCGTTGACCAACACCGCGCCCGGAGGGCCTTCCTTGATTTCGTGGCTGACCCCGTAAGCGGTCGCGATGGCGGCGGTGATGGATTTGATCTTGCCCAACACCATCTGGCGCGTTTCCGGCGCGCTGGTGCGGGTGCTCAGGCGCAGGGTGGCAGTTTGCGGAATCACGTTGCCGGCATCCCCGGCCAGGAAGGCCCCCACCGAGACCACCGCCGAATCCTTGGGCGCGACATTGCGCGAGACGATGGTTTGCAACGCCATCACCAGCGCCGCGCCCGCCACCACCGGGTCGACGCTCTTTTCGGGCATGGAGCCGTGGCTGCCCTTGCCGGTGAGAGCGATTTCCCAGTTATCCACCGCCGCCATCACCGGGCCGGGAGTGAAGTAAAGCTTGCCGAGATCCAGGCCGGGCATGTTGTGCATCCCGAACACCGCATCCATCGGGAAGCGCTCGAACAGGCCATCCTCGATCATGGCCGGAGCGCCGCCCATGATCTCCTCGGCGGGTTGGAAGATCAGGTTCACGACGCCGTTGAAATCGCGGGTCTTGGCGAGATGTTGGGCAGCTCCCAGCAGCATGGCGCTGTGGCCGTCGTGCCCGCACATGTGCGACTTGCCGGGAACGGTGCTTTTATGGTCGCTTTCTGTCATCTCCTGCACCGGCAGGGCGTCGGTGTCGGCGCGCAAGCCGATGGATTTCTTGCCATCGCCCGCTTGCAGGCGGGCCACCACGCCGGTCTTGCCGACGCCTTCGGCGACCTCGTAGCCCCAATCGCGCAATAATTTGGCGATGTAGCCCGCGGTGTTTTTTTCTTCAAAAGCGGTTTCGGGTTTGCGATGAAGATCGTGCCGCCAAGTCTTGATCTGTTCCTGTTCGGCGGTCAGTGCGTTCAAAAGGGCGGTCATGGCGTCGTTTCTCCAGGTGGGTGAGCGGTGATCGAACAGTGTGGGGCTGGCGCGGGCGTCCGAGGGTGTTTTAACGTGAATTTTTTGAGTTCCGATCTCCATGCGCTGCCGATCATTCGTCGGTGATCGTTAGTTGATCGCTTGACCCGGCGCCTCCAGTTTTCGAATGAGGGACTTGACCGCTGGCGGGTACGCGGCTCCCCTGCGGGTGAAACCGGAAAATAGCCGATGGCCAGATGAAGCCGGCGATCCAGTACCGAAACTTCCAGCTCGTTGGGGACCCCGATCTGCACGGCGATGTGCGCGTGGGGATTTTGCGACGTGAAGCATTGGATGGCGGGCGGAATCGGCGACAGCGGATCGCTGGTGGTATTGTCGATGATACCGAGGTGGAGCTTGCCGCCCGTACCGTTTCTAAGAACGTCCGACGCCACGCCGAACTGGTCGATGGCCTCGAACAACTGTTGCAAGGCGGCATGGTACGCCGCGCCGGCTTCGGTCAGCCGAAAACCGCAGCGGCCGCGCTCGCAGAGTTTGGCGCCGAGCCTGATTTCCAATTGGCCCATATACTCGCTGATCATCGATTGGCTGATGTTCAGCATCGCCTGAGCGGCTGAAAATCCCCCGCACTTGACCACGGTGTCAAATGCTCTCAAGAGTTTGAGATCGATGCTGTAGAGCGGCCGCATCGGGTGGCTCCTTAATGGCTGGCGCTGAACGGTTCAACCTGACAAGTTCTGCGTGCTGGTGACGGGAGTGGGGCAAAAGCGATGCCAATCTAAAATTTATTGATAGATCATCCGCTTATGTGAAAATAGGCCCGATTTATCACAAGACCTGTTGTCATATCCTTACAGAAATGCCTGTAGCGACTATAAAGATCGATAAAAAATTTTTGAAAACATAATGATAGGGATTGTATTGATTTTATTACGGCGTAATAAAATCAATACGGCTCGAACAGAGCGGATTTGGAACGGCCGAGACCGCGCTAGCGCAGGTCACGAATTCCGTATTTGCGCAGCTTGTCGGCGATTCGGGTGTGCGAGGTCTTGAGGCGCGCGGCCAGCTTGCGGCTGGACGGGTAGAGCGGGTACAGGCGTTGCAAGATCTCTTTCTCGGATTTCTCCACAATCTCGTCCCAGCTCGGGTCAGCGGCGTCCGCCGCGCGCTCCTCAGCGACGGTATCCGAACCGCTGATGCTCGACCGGGCGAGATCGAGGTCGAACGCATCGAGAATCGACTTGTCGCTCATGGTGACGGCGCGAAAGATGGTGTTTTGCAACTGCCGGACATTGCCCGGCCACGGATTGGTCAGTAAGGCGGTTTCGGCGGCGACGGTCAACCGGCAGGGCGGCCGCCGGGCTTGGGCGGCGGCTCGCGCGATGAACAGACGCGCCAGCAACAAGATGTCCTCGGCGCGCTCGCGCAGCGGCGGTATGGTGAGGGTCAGCACGTTGAGCCGGTAAAAGAGGTCTTCGCGGAAGGTGTGTTGGGCGACCATATGTTCGAGATCGCGGTGGGTGGCGCTGATGGTGCGCACATCGACCTTCTGCTCGCGTTCGCCGCCGACGCGGCGGAAGCTGCCGTCGTTCAGAAAGCGCAGCAGCTTGGCCTGGAGGTAGGGCGACATTTCACCGACTTCATCGAGGAAGACGGTGCCGTGGTTGGCGAGTTCCAAAAGGCCCGGCTTGCCGCCGCGCTGGCCCCCGGTGAACGCGCCCGGCGCGTAACCGAACAGCTCGCTTTCCGCGAGACTTTCCGGCAGCGCCGCGCAGTTCAGCGCGAAAAACGGTGCTTGCGAGCGCGTGCTGGCAGCGTGACAGGCCTGCGCGACCAATTCCTTGCCGGTGCCGGTCTCGCCGAGCAGCAGCAGCGGGGCATCGACCAGCGCGACGCGCGCCGCCCGCGCCTTCAGTGCCCGAACCGGCGCGGATTCCCCGAGAATCGTCGCGAAACCGGTTTCTTCGACACGCTGCACCGCGTGCAGCCGTTCGCCGATGCGGCTTGGCGCGTGCAAGGTGATCACGCCGCCGGCCGACTGGCCTCCGGCGGCTTCCGCCAGCGGTCGAGTATCCAGCAAAAAAGGCTTGCCCCGCAGCATGACTTCGCGCAGCGGCGCGTGAAAGCGACTCTGGCTCAACTCCGCCTGCAAAGCGTCGTCGCCGAACAACTCGCCCAGCGCCATCCCCCGCAACGCGGGTTCGCCGATCTCGGCGACGGCGGCAGCGGCCGCGTTGGCGACGATGATGGCGCCGTCCGCGTCGACCGCCAGCACCGGATCGGCCATGGCCGCCAGCAGGGCATCGAGATAAAGTCGCCGCCGCATTCCGGGAAGCATGTCGACATCGAAAATGTCTTCCACGCCGTCGATCAGGGCGAGCGCCTCGCGCAGTTCGGTGAGCCGCTGCGCGGTCAGATCCGGGACATCGACGTAGATGTTGGGCAGATCGACCTCGACCGCGACGACGTTCAGGCGTCGCTCGGCAAAGACCAGCAGCATTTCCTGGAAGATGCCGATTCGATCGACAAAGCGGATGTTGAGCCGCATGTTCGCCTCTTTGGGATGTGGCGTCTCGGGGAAAGGACTCTAAACTGGCTTTAGTTTAGTCGGAGAAGTTCGCATCCAGGCTTCTCCGTTTACGATCCGCGGACCGATCGATGACCGCTTTATGGGAGAATCCGCGCTGGTGGTGATGAGGCCGAAAAAATCCGTGCCGGAGCGTGGCATCCGCGAACAGCACCGGGCATGAGCTAGCGCGGCCAGCGGTTGGGGATGGCCGAACCCAGCGCGAACAGGCTGGTGGCCGCCACCACGACCGAAGGGCCGGCCGGGGTGTCCCAGCGCAGTGAGGCCCACAGCCCAAACCCGATGGCCAGACAGCCGATGCCGCTGGCCAGAGCCGCCATGCTCTCCGGGGTACGGGCGAAGCGGCGCGCCGTCGCCGCCGGGATAATCAGCAGCGAGGTGATGAGCAGGATCCCGACCACTTTCATCGCCACGGCGATGACGATGGCGATCAGCAACATGAAAGCCAGCCGCACCTGAAAGACCGGGACCCCTTCCACCCGCGCCAGCTCTTCGTGGACGGTGGCCGCCAGCAGCGGTCGCCACAGCCACGCCAGCACGCCCAAAGCCAGCAGGTTGCCACCCCAAATCCAATAGAGGTCGGTCGCGCCAACCGACAGAATATCGCCGAACAGATAGCCGGTCAGATCGATCCGCACCGTTTCCAGGAAGGCGAGCGTCACCAGTCCCAGCGACAGGGTGGTGTGGGCGAGGATGCCGAGCAGGGTGTCGGTGGCCAGCGCGTGTCGCCGCTGTAACAGCACTAAAACCAGCGCCACCACCAGGCAGGTGAGGACCACGCCCAGACCCGGATTGATGCCGAGCACCGCGCCCAGCGCGACCCCCAGCAGGCCCGAATGGGCCAGGGTATCGCCGAAATAGGCCATGCGCCGCCAGACGATGAAGGCGCCGAGCGGTCCGGCCGCCAGCGCCACGCCGGCACCGCCCGCCAGCGCGCGAACCAGAAAATCATCCATGAATGCCGCCCTCCACCGGCGCCACCACGACGCCGTGCAAATCGTGGTGGTGGTTGTGATGGTGGTGGTAGATCGCCAGATTACGGGCGCCGTCGCTGCCGAACAGTTCGAGAAAAGCCGGATCGCGGGCCACGTGATCGGGATGGCCGGAACAGCAGACGTGGCGGTTGAGACAGATCACCTGATCGGTGGCGGCCATGACCAGATGCAGCTCGTGCGACACCATCAGGATGCCGCAGCCGCGCCGTTGCCGCAGCCCCCCGATCAGCTCGTAAAGTTCGTATTGGCCGTTCAAATCCACGCCCTGAATCGGTTCGTCCAATACCAGTAGGTCAGGTTCGCGCCTGTCTCTTATACACATCTGACGCTGCCGACGAGCGATCTAGTGTAGATCTCGGTGGTCGCCGTATCATTAAAAAAAAAAGAAAACAAAAGAAAGA
>DPWB01000032.1:6622-8801 GCA_003527885.1 Candidatus Competibacteraceae bacterium | reverse complement strand
AAGACCAACTACGAAAAGCTGGGCGGCAAGATCGTCGCCTTTGGGACCTACACCACCAACGACAAGGATTTTTCGGCCCAGCTCACCAAGATCAAGGACGCCAAGCCCGACGTGATCTTCCTGCCGAACTACTACAGCGAAGTCCCCCTGCAAGTTCAGCAGGCCCAACGGCTGGGAATCACCGCGCCCTTCATCGGCAGCGATTCCTGGGGCAGCAACGAGCTGTTGACCTTGGGCGGTTCGGCGCTGAATGGCTACTACTTCAGCACCCATTACGCCGCCGACAACGCCGCGCCGGTCGCCAAGAAATTCATCGAGGATTACGAGAAAGCGTACGGCACGAAGCCGGACGATGTGGCGGCACTGACCTACGATGCCTTCGGCTTGCTGTTCGGGGCCATTAAAAGCGCCGGCAAGGCCGACCGCGAGTCGATCCGCGCCGCGTTGTCCGTTTTGCCCAGTTATAAGGGCGTGACCGGCGACATGAAGTTCAAGGCCGATTCGCGCGATCCGATCAAGAGCGCGGTGATCTTGCAGATCAAGGATGGCAAGTTCACCTACTTTACCAACGCCAATCCCTGATCGCCTGGGGATATGGCCCGACAGCAACGCAAGGCGGCCCGCCGGGCCGCCTTTCTTGTTAACCGGCGGCAAGGCGGGTGGCGACATTGAGCGAAGGGATCGTCTACTGGTTGCAGCAGACGCTGAACGCCCTGCAACTGGGCAGTATCTATGCGTTGATCGCCTTGGGCTACACCATGGTCTACGGCATCCTGACCATGATCAATTTCGCGCACGGCGACGTATTCATGGTGGGGGCCTTTTTCTGTTTCCTGGCGGCGGTCTATCTGGGTTTACCGTTCGCGCCGACCTTGTTGCTGACCATGCTCGGCACGGCGTTGCTGGGGGTTTTGATCGAACGGCTGGCCTACAAACCCCTGCGTCATGCGCCGCGCGTGTCGGCCATCATCACCGCGCTGGGCGTGGGGATCTTCCTGGAGAATTTCACCCTGGCCCTGGCGCCCTACCCCAAGCACATCCCCCCGCTGTTGGAGAATACCAACTGGGATTTGGGCGGGGTCTCCCTGTCCTCGTTGCAGGTGATCATCATTTTCCTGTCGCTGGGCCTGATGTTCCTGCTGGATTACGTGGTGCATCGCACGCCGGTGGGCATGGCGATGCGGGCGATTTCCTGGGATAAGACCTTCGTGCCGCTGATGGGCGTGCCGGTGAATCTGATCATCTCCATCACCTTCGCCATCGGCGCCGGGCTGGCGGGCGCGGCCGGCACCATGTACGGCCTCGCCTATCCGGTGATCGACCCCTACATGGGGATCATGGTCGGCTGGAAAGCCTTCATATCGGCGGTGGTCGGCGGGATCGGCAACATCCGGGGCGCGATGATCGGCGCTTTCATCCTGGGCGGCGTCGAGATCATGGTGGCGGCGTTTTTGCCGTCCACCTACCGCGACTTCGTGGCCTTCGCCCTGTTGCTGGTGTTGCTGGTGGTCAGGCCCTACGGCATTTTGGGTTCGCCCCGGATACAAAAAGTATGAAAAGCGCCTACCTCGAAAGCCGGGACTGGCTGGCGGCGCAACGTTGGCTGCTGCCGGTCTTGATCCTGCTCGGTTTCGGGTTGGCCTTCGCGATTCCCGAATACAATCTTTTCAACAAGTACGTCCAGTTGGTGATGATGTATGTCGGCATCAACATCATTCTGGCGGTGAGTTTGAATTTGGTGAACGGCTACATGGGCGAGTTTTCGCTGGCCCATGCCGGCTTCATGGCGGTCGGCGCATACACCGCGGCCTTGCTGTCCATGAAGGTGCTGCCGGTGGCGGCCTACCCGGCGCTGTTCCCGCTGACGATACTGGCCGGGGGTTTGGCGGCCGCCGTGTTCGGGCTGATCGTGGCGGTGCCTTCGTTCAAGACCCGGGGCGATTATCTGGCGCTGATCACGCTGGCTTTTCTGATGATCGTCAAATCGCTCATCGAAAATATCGATGCCATCGGCGGGCCGCGCGGCATCCCCGGCATCCGCAAATTGACCACCTTGCCCTGGGTGTTTTTCTGGGTGGTGGTCACCGTCTGGGCGATCCGCAATTTCGTCTATTCCAAGTACGGGCGCGGGGTGCTGGCGGTGCGGGAGGACGAGATCGCCAGCGACTTGATGAGCGTC
>DPWB01000032.1:0-6379 GCA_003527885.1 Candidatus Competibacteraceae bacterium | reverse complement strand
ATCGCCGGCGGGTTGTTCGCCCATTTGCTGCAATTCATCAGCCCCCGCGTGTTCGATATCATCAAGACCACCGACATCCTGATCATGGTCTATTTGGGGGGGATCGCTTCGATCAGCGGTTCGATTTTGGGGGCGACCGTCTACACCGTCTTGCTGGAGCTGTTGCGGCCCTCCACGATGGCGGGTTTGCTGGGCTGGTTGCCCTCGGTCGTGTTCGATCCGCTAAACGAGTATTTCATCCGCCATCTCGGCGTATGGCGGATGGTGGTCATGCCGCTGGCGCTGGTGCTGGTGATGATCTTCGCGCCGCGCGGCATCATGGGGTTGCGGGAGTTGCGCTGGTTGGTGCCCAAGCGGGATTTGGACGCCCACCAGCGCGGCGCGGAAAACGAGAACACGCATGACATTGCTCGCGGCCAGTAAGGTCAAACATTACTTCGGCGGCCTGTGCGCGGTCTCCGAGTTCAATCTGGCGCTCCAGGCGGGCGAGCTGGTGGGCGTGATCGGTCCCAACGGCGCGGGCAAGACCACGGTTTTCAATCTGATCACCGGCGTCTATCGGGCGTCCGAGGGCAGCATCCGGTTCAAGGGAACGGAACTGGTGGGCAAGACCCCACACCAGATCACCGCGCTGCGGATCGGTCGCACTTTCCAGAATATCCGGCTGTTTCGGGATTTGTCGGTGCTGGACAACGTGCGGATCGCCCATTACGCCCAAGCCGATTACAGCCCGCTGGAAGCGCTGTTGCAGATCGGCCGCTACCCGCGCGAGGAGCGGCGCATCATCGAGAATTCCCGGCGGCTGCTGGCGATTTTTCACTTGGAGGCCATGGCCGGCGAGACCGCCAAGAATCTGCCCTACGGCTTGCAGCGGCGTCTGGAGATCGCCCGCGCCCTGGCCATCGGACCGGAGCTGTTGCTGCTGGACGAGCCGGCGGCGGGGATGAACCCCAATGAAATCGACCGGCTGATGGAATTTATCCTGTGGATTCGCAAGGAATTCAAGCTCACCATTTTGCTGATCGAACACCAGATGAAACTGGTGATGGGGATTTGCGAGCGCCTCAAGGTCTTGGATTTCGGCGAGACCATCGCCGATGGAACGCCGGAGCAGATCCAGAACCATCCCAAGGTGCTGGAAGCTTATCTGGGGGAGGGTCCGGTGGGATGAGCGGCGCGACGGTCGAGCGGGAAAACAAGTTACTGGACGTCCGCGATCTGGTGGTGAGCTACGACGGCATCCGGGCCTTGCAAGGCGTTTCATTTTGGGTCGAGAAAGGCGAGATCGTCACCTTGATCGGCGCGAACGGCGCGGGCAAGACCTCGATCCTGCGGGCTGTTTCCGGCCTGGTGAACTATAGCGGCAGGATTTCGTTCGAGGGCCGGGACTTGAAGCGCGTTCCCGCGCACCGGATCGTCGGTTTGGGCATCGCCCAAGTACCGGAAGGCAGGGGAATTTTCGGCAACCTCAGCGTCGTGGAGAACTTGCGGCTGGCGACCTGGCAGCGGGCGGATAAAGGCGAAATCGAAGCCGATTACGACCGGGTTTTTCAAACCTTCCCTCGGCTCAAGGAACGCCAGCATCAGGCGGGTGGAACCTTGTCCGGCGGCGAGCAGCAGATGTTGGCGGTAGCTAGAGCGCTGATGAGCCGGGGGCGGCTGGTGCTGCTGGATGAGCCTTCCATGGGTTTGTCGCCGCGCTTGGTCCAGGACATCTTCCGCATCATCGCCGACATCAATCGGGCCGGCACCACCATCTTGCTGGTGGAACAAAACGCTAACATGGCGTTGCGAATTGCGTCACGCGCCTACGTGCTGGAGACCGGTTCCGTTATACTGGCTGGTACCGGCCGGGAATTGTTGGGAGACGAACGTGTCAAGGAAGCGTATCTAGGCGCTTAGCTGTTAAGCCGGAGTATTTGGTAAGCGGACTAAGTTAATTGAAAGTGCTAGTTAATTTTTAGAGTCGAGCGCTTAGTATGTGAATGTCTAGCGGGTTTTTATTCACCCGCTACAATAGGTTTTACCAGAGAGAAGTTTCTGGAGGGGGATATCATGCTTGAGAAAAAAGTACTTTTAGGTATTTTGATGGGGATTGTCACAGTCGGGGTTTCTGCTGCCCAAAATGTTCCTGATCATGTCACCGTCGCAGGCGGACTTACTTCAATTCCTTTGCTGCTCAAAGCCGGAGAGCAATTTGTCAGCAAAGCGCCGCAATACAAACCACCACAAGCTTTATACAATAACACGGCTACCGGTTTTAAACTTTTCTGCGCGAGCACCGCAGGAGAAACACCGAACATCAATACGGCAACTCGGGATATTCAGCCGGCTGAGTTTGAGTCGTGTAATAAGAATGGAGTCACTGAAATTGTTCGTTTCAAGCTGGGCCACGATGCGCTGGTTGCGGCTCAAACTCCAGGGAGCAGGTTTAGCGAGCTCGCCCGAAAAGATATCTTCTTAGCTGTAGCCAAGGATATCCCCGATCCAAAAGATAACGGAAAACTGATTCCCAATCCTTACAAAACCTGGAAAGACATCAATCCGGCGTTGCCCGACGCCAAGATTCAAGTTTTGGGACCCGATCCAGCCCTCGGCCTTTATCAGACCTATCTATCAGCCATCATCTTATCGGGGTGCAGAGAAGTAAGCTACTTCAAAGGATTAGAGGCCAACAATCCGAAAGATTTTGAGTCGGCCTGTAAGAACTTTCGCAAGGATGGTTTCTATAGCGAATATCCGCGTTTTACAGATGCTGTGGCCGACTTAAAACAAGCCCCGGACGCATTGAGTCTATTGCCATTAACGGTAAGCCTAAGAGAGAATTTAAAAGTTTTAACGCTGGATAAAATGCAGCCGACCTTGGTTAATGTCGCTCAAAATAAATATGCTCTGACATTTCCGCTAATGGTGTTTATAAAGAAATCGCATATAAACCTCATTCCGGGTTTTAAGGAGTACTTGGCCGAGCTGACTTCTGACGATGCCATAGGCACCGCCGGTTACTTATACAATTTGGGGGTCATCCCACTACCGCTTGCCGAACGCAAGCAACAGAGAGCCGATGTCGAAGCGTTGAAACTCATGACAAAATAGCAGAGTTGCTTAAAGGTAATGGAACAAGTCTAGCGGATGACGTTTCCCCGCCAGATAATCATCGATACAACGTAACACCAGGGGGCTGCGCAATTTTGGTCCCAAGGCGGCGATTTCCTCGTGGGTCAACCACAGCGCCCGCTCAATGCCCTGATCCAGCGGTTGGTCGGGATGATGCTGCAAGGCGGTGCCGGCGAAGCAGGTGCGCACGAAGGTATGACCCTTGGGATGAGTCCAATAGTAGACGCCGACGATGGCGTCTATTTGAACTTCCCAGGCCGTCTCTTCCAGGGTTTCCCGGATGGCCGCCGCCGCCAGCGTTTCGTGCTCGTCCAAATGGCCGGCCGGTTGGTTGTAAACCAACCCGTCCCCATCGGCGTACTCCTCGACCAGTAGAAAGCGGCCATCGCGTTCGACGATGGTGGCGACGGTCAGGCGCGGTAACCAGTCCATGCGTTGCCCTTTACTATCAGGGAACCGGTGCGGCCAGGGTGAACGCGCCGCGCAGATCGCCTTCCTTGAAACCGCGCGCCTGATCGTTCGGATACAGTTCCTTCAGTTTGCCCTCCACCTCGGCCTCGATGCTCTCGCCGTGACATTTCACGCAGAGCGCGGCGGTGGGGATGGCTTTCATGTAGCGGAAAGTTTTCTTGCCTTGATCGTCTTCGATCACCGCGGCGAATTCCAGCGAATCAGCGGGTTCGCCTTGGTCTTTGCGGGCTTCGAACTGTTTGAGCACCGCCAGTTCCCAGTTGTCTGGCGCGTTGTTGGGATTGCGGGTTTTCAGGCTGGTCCGACCGATCAGGATGCCCTTTTGCTGAGAAAACTCGGCGGCGATTTGTCCGGCTTTATCGTGGCAGACGCTGATCCCGTTGGCTGGACCGCCGTTGTCGATGGCGTGTTGCAGGGCCTCTTTCAAGGCTGCGCCGAACTGTTGAGCCGCTTCCCGGCTGGCGATGATTTCGGGAGGCGTTTTTTCCGGGGATTTCTTCGGGGGCGCGGCGGTCCCTATATAGGGAGTCAGGGCGATGCCGGTGGCCAGCAGCATCACGCCCAGGGCGGGAATCGAAACGAATCGCATGTGCGGATTCTCCCTGTTGGGTCGACACTTTGGCGAACAGTATAAGCGAATCGGCCTCGCCAGTGGATTTTTCCCAATCTGGCCGTTCTCATTCAAGGGTTTTAATACCCGGAAAGCCCATAGCGAGGTGCCTGATGAACCTGTCCGAGAAGACGTGTATCCCTTGTCGCGGCGGCATTCCGCCGCTCGCGCTGGATGAGGCCGAAACCTTGTTGGCGCAAGCGCCGGATTGGCGGTTGTTGGAAAACGGCACCCGGTTGGAGCGCCAGTTCCGCTTCAAGGATTTCGCCGCCGCGTTGGCGTTTGTCAATCGGGTCGGCGAACTGGCCGAACGGGAAGGCCACCATCCCGACATCGCTTTTGGCTGGGGCAGTGCCACTGTGCTTTTTTATACGCATAAGATCAACGGCCTACACGAAAATGATTTCATCATGGCGGCTAAGGTGAACGAGCTATCGGTCTGAGCATTGTCTGGTTCGCTGAGGGATCAGCCAAGCGCCGCCGCCGCGCCTCTTAATGCCGGATTGGCGGCGGTGATCACCCAAGTCGGGATGGCGGCCAGATACGCGCTGAACCGGCCTTTGGTTTCGAAGCGCGCCCTGAACGGGGAACGGTCGAAGAGCTTGCCGAGGCGGGGAACGATGCCGCCGCCGATATAGACGCCGCCGCGCGCGCCCAGAGTGATCGCCAGATTGCCCGCCGCCGTACCCAGTGCACCGCAAAACAGTTCCAGTACCTCGACGCAGTGGGGGCAGCTTCCCGCCATAGCCCGGTCGGTGATATCGGCCGGGGTCAGATTTTCGGCCCGCCAGCCTTGGGTTTCAGCTAGCGCGGTGTAGGCGTTGACCAGGCCTGGCCCGGACAACAACCGTTCGGGTGAGACATGGCCGAAGCGCTGCTGTAAGATTTGATAGACCGCCCACTCCCGCGCGTCGGAAGCGGAAAAGGTGGCATGGCCGCCTTCGGCTTCCAGCGGAATCCAGTGGTTGCCCGACCATATCAGCCCCGATGCACCCAAGCCGGTACCCGCGCCCAGCAAGGCGATGGGGGCTTTCTCAACCGCCGTGCCGCCGCCGACCGCCCGGCGTTCGGCCGGGCCAAGCAGCGGCAGCGCCAGCGCCAGCGCCGTGAAGTCGTTTAGAATCACTAGCCGTTCTAGCCCCAGCGCCTGACGGGCGGCCTCCGTGGAAAACGACCACGGGCTGTTGGTGAATTGAATCCAATCGCCGGTGACAGGCGTAGCGACGGCGACGGCGGCGCGCCGGGGGCGCGGTTCTGGAATATCGCGCAAATAGGCGGCGGCGGCCTGGATCAGATCGGGATAGGCGGCGCCGCTCAGAATGCGCTCGGCGCTGATGCGGCCATCCGGCGCCGCCAGCGCGAAACGAGCGTTGGTGCCGCCGATGTCGGCGACCAAATCCGGGGTCTTGGGCGTGTGCTGGATCATGGCCAGTTTCCTGCCGATTGAAAGGGTGGGCTGGTTCGAGGGTGGGAGCGGTCAAGATGTAATCGACTTGTAAAATGTTGCATAGCGGCATTAAGATAACCACAATTTCTCGATGTGCCTTCAATTCTACGACATAAAATCGTGCGGGGCTTTTTCGAAAAATCGCAGCGAGCAGGTTTTGAGCCACAATGCCATAAACCCCCAAAGAGGATAGGAAAAATGTCATTTCTAAGCGTTGAGCAACTGAAAAAAGATTGGGCCGAGAATCCCCGCTGGAAGGGCATCAAGCGCGGTTACAGCGCCGAAGATGTCGCGCGGCTGCGCGGCAATCTACCGGTCGAATACAGCTTGGCGCAACGGGGCGCCGAAAAGCTGTGGAACCTGATCACCACCACCCCCTACGTCAACTGTCTGGGCGCGCTGACCGGCGGCCAAGCGATGCAGCAGGCCAAGGCCGGAGTCAAGGCCATTTATCTGTCCGGCTGGCAGGTCGCCGCCGACAACAATTCCTACATGTCGATGTATCCCGACCAGTCACTCTATCCGGTCGATTCGGTGCCGGTGGTGGTCGAGCGCATCAACAACACTTTCAAGCGCGCCGACGAGATTCAATGCGCCCGTGGCATCGGTCCCGGTCACCGGGATTTCATCGACTATTTCTTGCCCATCGTCGTATACACATCTCCGAGCCCACGAGACCGTACTAGATCTCGTATGCCGTCTTCTGCTTGAAAAAAAAAGTAACCAAGGTAGAG
>DPWB01000198.1:2690-3071 GCA_003527885.1 Candidatus Competibacteraceae bacterium | reverse complement strand
TTTTGATTTACCGGGCGACCAGCAAGATTCACGCTAGCTCGCTCGTCGGCAGAGTCAGGTGTATATGAGAGAGGGGTATCTGGGTTACGAAACGGCCCAGCCATATCACCGTGACCGTCGCCGAATAATCAGGAGCGAGCAGACATGGGCCAGAAAGTCCACCCCACAGGCATACGGTTGGGCATCGCCTCCGACTGGACTTCCAAGTGGTATGCCGGTAGCAAGAGCTATCCCGATCTGTTGGAAACGGATCTCCAGGTGCGCCAGTATTTGAAAAAGAAACTGGCCAATGCCTCGGTCAGCCGGATTCAGATCGAGCGGCCAGCCCGCTTGGCGCGCATCACCATCCACACCGCCCGCCCGGGCGTGGTGATCGGCAAG
>DPWB01000198.1:0-2527 GCA_003527885.1 Candidatus Competibacteraceae bacterium | reverse complement strand
CCGGGCGTGGTGATCGGCAAGAAAGGCGAGGACATCGAAGCCCTACGCCGGGAAGTCGCCCGGATGATGGGTTTGGATATCAAGGACTTACAGATCAATATCGAGGAAATCCGCAAGCCGGAACTCGACGCCCAACTGGTCGCCGAAAGCATCGCCCAACAACTGGAGCGGCGGATCATGTTCCGGCGGGCGATGAAGCGGGCGGTGGCCAACGCGATGCGGCTGGGGGCGCTGGGGATTAAAATTCAAGTGTCCGGCCGGCTGAACGGCGCCGAAATCGCCCGCAGCGAGTGGACCCGCGAAGGGCGGGTGCCGTTGCACACCTTGCGCGCCAACATCGATTATGGCTTGGCCGAAGCCCGCACCACCTACGGCGTGATCGGCATCAAGGTCTGGATTTTCCGGGGCGAAGTCTTTGGTTTCGAGCGTCCGGGCGAGCTGAAGTCCGACAAGGCGGCCACCGGTTGAATCAGAGGGTCACGGAACTCCGCGCGAAACCGCGGAGTTCCTTCGTTTATAGACGAGACAGATTATGTTACAGCCGAAAAGAACGAAATTCCGAAAACAGCGCAAGGGGCGCAACACCGGTGTCGCGACCAGCGGTACCGGGGTCAGTTTCGGCGAGTACGGGCTGAAGTGCACCACGCGCGGGATGCTGACCGCCCGCCAGATCGAGGCGGCGCGGCGCGCCATCAACCGCTACATCAAACGCGGCGGCAAGGTGTGGATCCGCATTTTCCCGGACAAACCCGTCACCAAGAAACCGCTCGAAGTGCGCATGGGCAGCGGCAAGGGCAACGTCGAATTCTGGGTGGCCAGGGTCAAGCCCGGCCGGGTGTTGTACGAGGTGGAGGGGGTGGACGAAAGTGTCGCCCGCGAAGCGTTTCGCTTGGCGGCGGCCAAGCTCCCGGTGCAGACGATTTTCGTGACCCGGACGGTGATGTGATGAACGCGAGCGAATTGCGGCAAAAAACTCGGGATGAACTGCAACAGGAGCTGCTGGCGCTGTTGCGCGAACAGTTCAACCTGCGGATGCAGCGGGCCACGGGTCAGACCAGCAAACCCCATCTGTTCCGACAGGCGCGGCGCAACATCGCGCGGGTCAAAATGGTGTTGAGCGAGAAGGCGGACAAGGCATGACGGCGGAAACTCAGGCGGAGCGCACCCTGACCGGGCGCGTCACCAGCAACAAGATGGACAAGACCATCACCGTGGCCGTCGAACGGCTGGTCAAACATCCCGTTTACGGCAAATACGTCCGGCGGACCACCAAGCTGCACGCCCACGACGAGCAAAACCAGTGTCGGGAAGGCGATTTGGTGACGATCAAACAGTGCCGCCCGCTGGCCAAGACCAAGGCTTGGACCCTGGTCGGGGTCGTCGAGCGCGCCCAATGATCGCCGTGGCCCAGGATGGCGCCGGCAGCCGGCCGGTATTTTCCAAACTCCGCGAACGGGACGGTCAACCATGATTCAGATGCAAACGATGTTGGAAGTCGCCGACAACAGCGGCGCCCGCCGGCTGATGTGCATCAAGGTGCTGGGCGGTTCGCACCGCCGGTACGCGCACATCGGCGACGTCATCAAAGTCAGCGTCAAGGACGCGATCCCGCGCGGTAAGGTCAGCAAGGGCGAGGTCTACAACGCCGTGGTGGTGCGCACCCGCAAGGGCGTGCGCCGGCCGGATGGTTCGCTGATCCGCTTCGACGGCAACGCGGCGGTGCTGCTCAACAACAAACTGGAGCCGATCGGCACCCGCATCTTCGGGCCGGTCACACGCGAGTTGCGTGGCGAGCGGTTCATGAAAATTATTTCCCTGGCCCCAGAAGTGCTGTGAGGCGGGAGGAAGGCGACAATGCGCAGAATCAGAAGAGACGATGAAGTCATCGTCATCGCCGGCAAGGACAAAGGCCGGCGCGGCAAGGTGGTGCGGGTGGTGGATGACGAGCGCGTCGTCGTCGCCGGCATCAATATGATCAAGCGCCACACCAAGCCCAACCCGGCGCGCAACGTGGCCGGCGGCATCGTCGAGCGCGAGGCGGCGATTCACGTCTCTAACACGATGCTGTTCAACCCCGTCACCCAAAAGGGCGACCGCATCGGTTTCAAAGTGTTGGAGGACGGCCGCAAGGTGCGCTACTTCAAGTCCAACAACGAAGTCGTGGATGTCTGAGGAAACGGCCATGGTCCGACTGCAACAATTTTATCGCGAGACGGTGGCGCCGAAGCTGCGCGAGCAGTTCAGCTACCGAAACGTCATGGAAGTGCCGCGCATCACCAAGGTCACCTTGAACATGGGCGTGGGCGAGGCGGTGGCCGACAAGAAGATCATGGAAAACGCGGTCGGCAACCTGACGCAAATCGCCGGTCAGAAACCGATCGTGACCCTGTCGCGCAAGTCCATCGCCGGCTTCAAGATCCTGTCTCTTATACACATCTGACGCTGCCGACGAGCGATCTAGTGTAGATCTCGGTGGTCGCCGTATCATTAAAAAAAAAAAAAACAGACAAAGACGGCGGAGCACGTG
>DPWB01000200.1:9126-9350 GCA_003527885.1 Candidatus Competibacteraceae bacterium | reverse complement strand
AAAGCCGAACCGGGGGCCAACCCAGCCCCGTCCCGGCCCAACCGCAACCCCGCAAAACCGAACTGCGCCAGCGGCTGGAGATTCTGACCACGACCGATATGGCGCTGATCGTCTCACCCGGCCAAAACGAAATCGCCCAGATGCAGGCACTGGGACTCGACATCGCCCCGCACCGCCAGCGGATGAACGAATCGCAACCGCCGCTGGGCGAGCGCTTCAAGGAC
>DPWB01000200.1:0-8838 GCA_003527885.1 Candidatus Competibacteraceae bacterium | reverse complement strand
CTGGTCTTCGTCTGCGCCATGTGGCTGACCGGCTTCGACGCGCCCAGTTGCTCGACGGTCTACCTCGACAAACCGATGCGTAACCACACCCTGATGCAGACCATCGCCCGCGCCAATCGGGTTTTCCCCGGCAAGCACAGCGGCGTGATCGTCGATTACGCCAACGTGTTTGCCTCCCTCGAACAGGCGCTGGCGCTGTACGGCGTGGGCCAGAGCGGTCAGCGGCCGGTGCGGGACAAGCAAACGCTAGTCGATGAACTGCGCCGAACGCTAGACGAAGCAACCGCGTTTTGCGCCAGTCATCGGGTCATGCTGGCGGAACTCGAAGCGTTGCCCCTCGGTGGCCTGGAACGACTGCAAGCGGTCGAAGAAGCCGTCAACGCGCTCATATCGCCCGATCCGACCCGCCAGGTGTTTCTGACCGACGAGCGAGGGGCCAGCACGCTGTTTCAGGCTGTCAAACCCGATCCGGCGGCGGTCGAGTTCGCGGGCCGAGTTGCCTGCCTCAGCGCCATCGCCGCCGCGATTCGCGCCAAGCTCGATCCGAATCCCACCGATCTTTCGGCGGTGATGGGCGACATCAACGCGCTGCTCGATCGATCCATCGCCGGGCTAACCATCCGCGAATCCGGCCCACCCGCGCTAGATCTATCCAAGCTCGACTTCGCGGCGCTGGCCCGCCGTTTTCAGCAATCCAAGCATCAAAATACCGATTTGGAGGTGCTCAAGGCGGCGATCCGCGCTCAACTGGAACGGATGATTCGACTCAATTCCACCCGCGCCGATTTCGCCGAAAAACTGGAGGCGCTGATCGAAAGCTACAACACCGGCAGCCGAAGCTTGGAGGCGCTGTTCGAGGAATTGTTGAAACTGAGCCGTGCGTTGAGCGAGGAACAGCAGCGCCATTTGCGGGAGCAGATGAGCGAGGAGGAATTGGTCATTTTCGACATTCTGACGCGACCCGCGCCGGAACTGAGCGCCGAGGAGCGGGCCGAGATCAAAAAGATCGCCCGCGAATTACTGCATCGAATCAAACAGTTGCTAGTCTTGAGCTGGCGGCGAAAAGCCACCGCCCGCTCGCAACTCAAGCTCGCCATCGAAGATGCGCTCGATCTCGGCTTGCCCCGCGCCTACACCTCCGACCTCTACCAGCAGAAATGCGCGGCGCTGTTCGAGCACGTTTACGAGCGCTATCCCGAACGCGATGCGAGCGTCTACGCCAGGGCGTCTTCCCCGACCTGATCCGTCCACACCGTAAACCGATCCAGCCGGCTGGGGCCGAAGGAAGTCAGCAGCGCCACGTCGGCGGCGTCGTGGCCGTAGGCCATCAGGATGCGGCCGATACGGGAGGTATTGTGACGCGGGTCGAAGGTATACCAGCGCCCGCCGACGTAAGCCTCGAACCAGGCGCTGAAATCCATCGGGTCGGGCGCGGCCGGCACGCCGATGTCGCCGAGATAGCCGGTGCAATAGCGGGCGGGGATGTTCATGCAGCGACACAGGGTGACCGCCAGATGGGTGAAATCGCGGCAGACCCCGACTCTCTCCTGATACGCCTCATGCGCGGTACGTGTTTTCCGAGCCTGTAGGTAATCGAATTGAATATGGTTGTGCACGAAATCGCAGATCGTTTGGACCCGCAACCAACCGGTCGGGCCGTTGCCGAACAGCTCCCAGGCCAGATTCACCATCAGATCGACTTCGCAATAGCGGCTTGGCATCAAGAAAGTCAGCGTCTCATCCGGCAAGTCGTGGATTGCATGTTGCGGGGCGGTCGGGTTTTGCTCGTCCAGCAAGCCGCTATCCTCGATCACCGCATCGTTCCAAAAGCGGATCGGGCCGGACGGGGCGAGCAGGCGGCCGCAGCGGTTGCCGTAAGCGTCGATATATTCGCTGACCGGCACGGCGGGTTCGACCAGCAGATGATCGCCCTTGCGCACCGAACCCGCCCTTGAGGGATGCGGATAGAGCATGGCGATGATGGGCGTCGGCCCCGGATGGTCGAAAATGAGGTCGTAACCGACTCGGATCAGCATGAGCAGTCCTCAGGGTGAAGGGAACCGGGGGCCTTGTTTGGAGCCTTGGGCGGCAGGTCCGAAGGGTCTGGGACCGCCGGTAGGGCGCCGCCCATGCAATGTGTGGGTCGATGAGATCGGCCGGTAAACCCGAAAGATCGCGGGCGGGTGCGTCTCCGGTAGTGTGCTCGATCGGACGACAGAAAGCGGCATTGGTTTTGGGCCGCCGCCGCAAAGCCGTTTTCGCGGGCGATAGTTTACACTTAAACCGAATCTCCCACTCATGGAGCATGTCCCCGGATGGCGCACGATAACGAATTCACGCTGTTGAAGGAGCGGCGGTTCCTCCCGTTTTTCATCACTCAATTCCTGGGCGCGTTCAACGACAACGTGTTCAAGAATGCGCTCATTATCCTGATCGCGTTTCAGGTGGCCGCCAGCGATCCCGCCCGCGCCAATACCCTGATCAACCTATGTTCCGGTTTGTTCGTGTTGCCGTTCTTTCTATTCTCGGCGACGGCGGGCCAGCTTTCCGACAAATACGAAAAATCGCGCTATATCCGCTGGGTCAAGGTGCTGGAAATCGGCATCATGCTCGGCGCGGCAACGGGGTTTCTGCTGGACAATTTGCCCCTGCTGTTGGCGATGTTGTTCATGATGGGGTTCCATTCAACGCTGTTTGGACCCGTTAAGTACAGCATTTTGCCGCAGCATTTAAAACCGGAGGAATTGGTCGGCGGCAATGCCTGGATCGAGATGGGCACCAATATGGCGATCCTGCTCGGCACCATGCTCGGCGGCATTTTGATCGCTTGGCAGAAGGGGCATCTGTGGGTGGCCGTCGCGGTCGTTTTGATCGCTGTCCTCGGTTTTCTGAGTAGCTTGAGCATTCCCAAGGCCCCGCCCGCCGCGCCGGATTTAAAAATAAACTGGAATCCCGCGACCGAAACCTGGCGCATTCTCAACTTCACCCGCCAGAATTTTACGGTCTTTCAGTCCGTGCTCGGCATTTCCTGGTTCTGGTTTCTCGGCAGCGTCTATCTGGCGCAATTACCGAATTTCACCAAGCTGACCCTGGGCGGCGGCGAGCATGTCGTGACCTTGCTGCTGACGCTGTTCGCGGTCGGCATCGGCATCGGTTCCCTGCTGTGCGAGCGCCTGTCCGGACGGATGGTGGAAATCGGTCTGGTGCCGTTCGGGGCCATCGGCCTGACCGTGTTCGGGGTCGATCTGTTCTTCGCCACCCCGGCGTCGCCTCCAGAGGGCAGTGAATTGCTCGGCGTGTGGGCGTTTTTGAGCCAGGCGGGCAGTTGGCGGGTGGTGCTGGATATCGTGCTGATCGGCCTGTTCGGCGGCATCTACATCGTGCCGCTCTACGCGCTGGTGCAGCAGCGCAGCCAACCGACTCACTTGTCGCGGGTCATCGCCGGCAACAACATCATCAACGCGGTGTTCATGGTGGCGGCGGCCCTGATCGCGGTGGCGCTGCTGAAGCAAGGCTTGAGTATCCCGCAACTGCTGCTGGTGATGGCGGTGTTCAACGCGGCGGTGGCGACCTACATTTTTACCCTGGTTCCCGAATTCCTGATGCGCTTCATCGTCTGGATTCTGGTGAACGTCGTCTACCGTTTGCGGACCCAGGGGCTGGACCATATCCCGGACAGCGGGCCATTGCTGGTGGTGTGCAACCACGTCAGCCTGATGGATGCCCTGGTGGTGGGCGGCTGTTGCCGGCGGCCGATCCGCTTCGTCATGGACCATCAGATTTTCGAGACGCCGGTGTTGAATTTCGTGTTTCGCACCGCCGGGGCTATTCCCATCACCTCGGCGCGGCGTGATCCGGCAATCTTGGAGCAAGCCTACGAACGGGTGGCCGAGTATCTGGAGCGGGGCGAAGTGGTGGGCATTTTCCCGGAAGGGCGGCTGACGCCGGACGGCGAGATCGGGCCGTTCAAGGCCGGCATCGAGCGCATTCTCCAGCGTTCGCCGGTTCCGGTGGTGCCGATGGCGCTACGCGGGTTGTGGGGCAGCTTTTTCAGCCGCCGTTACGGCAAGGCCATGGGGCATTTCCCACGCCGGTTCTGGTCGCGGGTCGAGTTGATCGTGGGCGAGCCGGTACCGCCGGAGCGGGCGACATCGGAGCTTTTGCGCGAGCGGGTGGCGGCGCTACGGGGAGACTGGCGGTGAAGGAGGGAAAAAATTATGCGATTTGAGGATGGCGCAGGTTCTGTTCGGCGGCGCGCACTTGCGAGCGCCCGGCGGAGGCAGATCGGCCGGGCGCCGGTATGGTTGCTGCTCGGTCTGGGCATATTGGGCGGCTTGGGCTTGTATTGGTACACCACGCCGCAAGACGTGCCGAGGTGGGTACGAAAGTGGTTGCCGCTACCCGGACTGCCGGAATACACCGGACCGCTCTATCGCTGGCGGGATGATCGGGGGCGCGAGCAGATCACCGACAAGCCGCCCAAAAACCGGCCCTACGAGACCCAGCTCTACCGCTCCAACACCAACGTGGTGCCGCCCAACCAATAACCGGGTGCCCAAAAAAATCGCCCCGGTCGAGGCCGGGGCTGGAGTTCAAAGGCGCTAGTTAAGCCATCAGCTCAGGGCGCGTCTTTCTTGGGCTGTTTGGCCTGCGTGGCGAGCTTGTTCAACTCCTCCACGCTCATCTTGTCATCGTAGATGCCCGCGCCGACCTGGATATCCGGCTTGAAGGAGACCTCGGCGCTATGGACGTAAGAGATTTTACGCGAAGCCTTGGCTTCGCTAGGTTTCGGCCACCAGTATTCGACCCAGCCGCCGTCGGCGTTAGCACCCGCTTTGCACATATCCTGGAACAGCAAATGGTCCTTGTCATCCTTCATTTGCAGGATAGGCTTGCCGACCATGTCGGGCCGCAAGGGGTGGCCGAGCATCACGTTGTCCCGGCAGCTATAGACAAAGACATAACTGTCTTTCCACACCCAGCGGGCATCCTTGTTGTTGTTGAAATCCGAGAAGCCGGCAAGCCCTTTATCTTTCAGGTATTGTACCGCTTCATGGACTTTGGTGATGACTTCTTCGGGAGTGGC
Organism: Candidatus Competibacteraceae bacterium; assembly: GCA_003527885.1. GTDB lineage: Bacteria > Pseudomonadota > Gammaproteobacteria > Competibacterales > Competibacteraceae > Competibacter_A. The sequence goes on along the minus strand of DPWB01000200.1, from coordinate 3,752 downwards.
GGCGCTGGGGGCGGCCGCGCCGACCCACGCTGGCGTCGCACCTAAAATTACCGCCAAGCCGGCGAGACCGAGCATTGTTTTTCGCATCTAGGAATCCTCCAGAAATTGGGTGGCGATTAAGGGTTGGACTTTCTCAGGCAACCCAAGGTTTGCCGGCCGGCAAAACTTCTCTGCCGTAGATTTCGTTTAGAATGATGCGCGCCATCATGTACCAAGCGGCCAAGGCGCAAATCATCAGCTCGTAGCCGGCGACCACGGTCAGGCCGGGATAGCCGAAATGCGCCAGATCGAGCAAGATGAAGCCGATCAGCAGCGTGGTGAAGGTGAACGCCATCGCGCCGTGGATGCGCAGCGAGCCGATCCACAAAATCACCGTGAACAGCGTCCAACCGACCAGAAACCAGCCGACATCCTCGGTGCCCGCCTTGAACAGATCATATTTATTGCCCAGCAACAGGAAGCAGAGCGCGATCCAGAACGTGCCATAAGAGGTGAAGGCGCAATAACCAAAATTGTTGCCGGTCTTCATTTCTTGCAAGCCGGCGATCATTTGCGCCAAGCCGCCGAAGAAGAGACCCAACCAAACCACCGGGCCGATGCTGGGCATCCAGCCGACATTGTGGAATTGCAGCATCAGGGTGGTGAGGCCAAAGCCGGCCAAGCCTACGACGGCCGGATTGCCAAGTTTCTGTTCTGACATATTATTTCTCTCCCAAGTGTTTTACAAGCCATAGCGCCAAACACCCGCATTCAGGGTTTGTGTAGTTAATATGGCTTCCGCTACTTTATCACCATGGCTGAAAAGAGAGAAATTAAACGGATTATTTTGAGGAGTAAAAGCTACTCGTATCGGTCAAACGCTTTCTTTTCGGGACGCCCGTTTCCGTTCGTGTTCGAGCAACAGCTTCTTGCGCAGCCGGATGGATTTGGGGGTGACTTCGACCAACTCGTCGTCGTCGATAAATTCCAGCGCCTGCTCCAGGCTGAGCCGCACCGGCGGGGTCAGCAGGATGTTTTCGTCCGAACCCGCCGCCCGGATGTTGGTGAGCTGCTTGGCCTTGAGCGGGTTGACCACCAGATCGTTGTCGCGGGCATGAAGGCCGACGATCATGCCTTCGTAAGCCTCATCGCCGGGTCCGACCATCAGCCGGCCGCGCTCCTGAAGATTGAACAGGGCATAAGCCAACACTTTGCCGGTCGAGTTGGCGATCAGTACGCCGTTAATCCGCGCGCCGATGGCGCCTTTCTTGGCCGGCGCGTAGCGGTCGAAGACGTGATAGATCAGGCCGGTGCCGGATGTCGTGGTCAGAAACTCGGTCTGAAAGCCGATCAGCCCGCGCGCCGGAATCAGGTAATCCAGGCGGACCCGGCCCTTGCCGTCGGGTTGCATGTCCAGCAACTCGCCGCGCCGGTCGCCGAGCTTTTCCATGATCGCGCCCTGATGCTGTTCCTCCACATCGACGGTCAACTGCTCGTAAGGTTCGTGCGACTCGCCGTCGATCTCGCGCACGATCACTTCCGGGCGCGACACCGCCAGCTCGTAGCCTTCGCGGCGCATATTTTCGATCAGGATGGATAAATGCAGCTCACCGCGGCCGGAGACTTTGAATTTGTCCGGGTCGTCGGTGTCCTCGATCCGCAGCGCCACGTTGTGTATCAGTTCCCGGTACAACCGCTCGCGGATTTGACGGCTGGTGACGTATTTCCCTTCGCGGCCGGCAAACGGCGAGGTGTTGACCTGGAAGGTCATGCTCATGGTGGGTTCGTCCACCTTGAGCGGCGGCAGCGGCTCGACGGCGGTCGGGTCGCAGATCACGTCGGAAATCCCCAGGCCGTCGATGCCGGTGAAGGCGATGATGTCGCCGGCGGAGGCTTCGGGAAACTCGATCCGCTCCAGGCCCTGAAAACCCAGGATTTGCAGGATGCGGCCGTTGCGGCGGTTGCCGCTCGGGTTCAGGATCGCCACCGGGGTGTTGGTCTTGACCTTGCCCCGGCGGATGCGGCCGATGCCGATCACGCCGACGTAACTGTTGTAGTCCAGCGAGCTGACTTGAAGCTGAAAGGTTCCGGTGGGATCGACTTGCGGCGGGCTAACGTGGTCGATGATGGTCTCGAACAGCGGGGTCATGTCGCCCTCGCGCACGGTGTCCTCCAGCCCGGCGTAGCCGTGCAAGGCGGAGGCGTAGATCACCGGAAAGTCGAGTTGCTCGTCGCTGGCGCCCAACCGGTCGAACAGGTCGAAGGTGCGATCCAGCACCCAGTGCGGCCGCGCGCCGGGCCGGTCGATCTTGTTGATGACCACGATCGGCCGAAAGCCCATGGCGAAGGCTTTCTGGGTGACGAAGCGGGTTTGCGGCATCGGGCCGTCCACTGCGTCTACCAGCAACAGCACCGAATCCACCATCGACAGCACCCGCTCGACCTCGCCGCCGAAATCGGCGTGGCCGGGCGTATCCACGATGTTGATGTGGTAGTCGCGCCAGTACAGGGCGGTGTTCTTGGCCAGGATGGTGATGCCGCGCTCCCGTTCCAGGGCGTTGGAATCCATCACCCGTTCGGGTGGTGCGGCCCGGTCGCCGAGCGTGCCGGACTGTTGCAGCAGTTTGTCCACCAGCGTGGTCTTACCGTGATCCACGTGGGCGATGATGGCGATGTTGCGAAGTTTTTCAATCACGAGACGGCTCTGTCGGGGTGAGGCGGGGAGGCATTATAGCGAAGCCGCCAAAACGACGAAGCCCCGCGCGGAGCGGGGCTTCGGCTGAATGGTTGGTGGGAAACGTGTTTTATTTTTCAGCCGCGAATTTCTTGACCATCGTGGCTTGTGGGCCTTTGGGTCCCACTTTGACTTCAAACTCGACTTTCTGGTTCTCCGCCAGGGTCCGGAAACCCTTGCCCTCGATCACTGAATAATGGACGAACACATCGCTGCTGCCGTCCTCGGGGGCGATGAAACCGAAACCCTTTGCTTCGTCGAACCACTTCACAGTACCGGTACGCATCAATACAACCTCAAGACAAAAATATTTTATTTCTGCCGGGCCGCCGGTTGTGCCAACGCTTACGGGAACGTGGGCAGCCGAGAGCCGACGTTGGGTATTTCGAGGTTTTTCTCGTCCTCCACCCGCGGCGGAAAGTACGTGAAAGCGTGCCGTTCCGCAAGCAGATTTTGTGTGCGTTTGCACAAGCTTATGTAAAAATGCGTGCCGTTTCAGGGCCGGCGCGGCTCAGGTTCGCTCCAACAAAAATTTTGGCTTATCCGTGGAACAGATTTTTCTTTCTCTGCAAACGCGATTGAGCGATTGTCCGATTCGCGACCGCGGCGGGTTCGCTCGGCGCTTGCGCGGGTTGCGCCAGCGCGCGCGTGACGGCAAGCCGATGGATCGCGCCCTGGAGCAGATCGGCGCTGAGATCGAAGCGTCCGCCCTGCGCTTGGCCGCGCGCCGCGCCGCGCTGCCGGTGCCGGAATTCGACGACGGCCTGCCGATCAACGCCCACCGCGAGACCATCGCCGCCGCGATCCACGACCATCAGGTCGTGGTGATCTGCGGTGAGACCGGTTCCGGTAAAACCACCCAGTTGCCGAAAATCTGCCTGTCGTTGGGTCTGGGCGCGGCGGGCTTGATCGGCCACACTCAGCCGCGCCGGATTGCCGCCCGCTCGGTGGCGACGCGGATCGCCGCTGAACTAAAAACCACGGTCGGTAGCCAGGTCGGCTACAAGGTGCGCTTTTCCGACCGCACCGGGCCACAGGC
>DPWB01000224.1 GCA_003527885.1 Candidatus Competibacteraceae bacterium | reverse complement strand
ACCGCCAGATTGTTGAAGATGTGCAGCAGCGCCACGGCCAGCAGGAAGGACAGGAAGAACCAGTTGGCGACGTAGATGTGCGGTTGGCTGCGCCGGCGCAGAGTCTCGACGTAAACCACGATGTAGCACACCCACACCAAAGTGATGGCGATGTCCAGCGGCCATTCGAATTCCGCGTATTCCCGGCCCTGGGAAAAGCCGGCCATATAGGTGATCACCCCCAGCGCGACCCCTGCCGTCCAGCCCCAGAACGTGAATTCGGCCAACCAGGGAAACGCCAACCGCGCCTGACAGGTGCGTTGCACGATGTAATAAGCGGTCGCGAACAGCGCGCTGCCCCCGAACCCGAAAATGACCAAGCTGGTGTGCACCGGACGCAGCCGGCCGAAGGTCAAGGCGGGAATGTCGAAATTGAGCGAGGGCCACGCCAATTCGCAGGCGATGTAGACACCGACGGTCATGCCGATGAGGCCATAGACCATGGCCACGATCATGAACTTTCGGACGATATCGAAGTTGTATTGTTCGACCGGCAATGCTGAGCTTTGGGCCATCTCTAAGCCTCCTTAGCAAGCCACGAGGTTGGAAGCGTGTAGTTATTTTCCGCCGGTTGAAAGCCGGGATGGAGCAGGCGTCCGCTGGGGCCAGACGATCGCTTATTCTACTAATATCGTCCGGGTTTTCTCAATCAGCATCGGCTAATGTTATAAAAAACGGCAATACCTTAGCCGCGATCCGCCAGCCTTCCCAAAAAACTGGAATTTAGAGTTTATCCAACAGGCGCGCCGCGTAATGATCGAGCATCAACGCGGCGAACAAGCCAAACAGATAAACGATCGAGAACCCGAAGGTCGGCATCGCCAAACGGTCGTCGGCCGTCGCGTACAAACGGGTGGCGTAGCTGAGGAACCGTAGCCCCAAAACCACGGCGCCGATCAGATAAATCCAGCCGCTCATGCCGGTCAGGAACGGCAGCAGCGTGACCAGAAACAGTAAGATGGTATAAAGCAGGATATGTAGCCGGGTGAAAGCCACACCATGGGTCACCGGCAGCATGGGGATATCGGCGTTGGCGTAATCGTGGCGGCGATGGATGGCGAGCGCCCAAAAATGTGGCGGCGTCCAAATGTAAATGATCAAAAACAGCAGCAGCGCGCCGGAATCCACCTGCCCGGTGACCGCCGTCCAACCCAGCAGCGGGGGCGCCGCGCCGGCCGCCCCGCCGATGACGATGTTCTGCGGCGTGGCCCGCTTGAGAAACAGGGTGTAGATGACGGCGTAGCCGATCAGCGAGGCGAAGGTCAAAACGGCGGTCAACGGGTTGGTAAAAGCCAGTAACAAGCCGAAACCGCCCACGCCGATGACCGAGGCGAAACCCAAGACCTGCCACGACTCCAAATGGCCGCTGGGCAACGGCCGGTGCCGGGTCCGGGCCATGATGGCATCCGCCTTCCTATCGACCAGATGGTTGATGGCGGCGGCGGAACCCGCCATCAGCGCGATCCCCAGCGAGCCGAACAGCAAAATGTCCCACGGCACCATGCCCGGCGTGGCCAGCAACATGCCGACGATGGCGGTAAAGGTGATCAAGGCGACCACCCTGGGCTTGGTCAATTCCAGATAATCCCGACCGTGGCGGCGAAAACTGGCGCGCAGCGTTTGGAAAGTGGCGGCCATCATGCGGCGGTTTCCGGTCGGACCAGATGATTGAGCGCCACCAAGGCCAGCAACAGCAGTGCGGCGCCGCCGTTGTGCGCGACCGCGACCGGCAAGGGCAACCGCAGCAGGACGTTGGCGATGCCCAAGGCCAGTTGGCCGGCCAGCAAGGCGGCGACCACCAGCCCGCCGAAGCGGAGCGCCCGGCTGTGGCCCGCCGCCATCAGCCGCCAGCTCAGCCAGCCCAGATAGAGGAAGACCGCCAAAGCGCCCAGCCGGTGCATCAAATGGATGGTGACGCGGGCCTCGTTGGCCAACACGCCGCCTTCATAGGAAACGCCGAGGCCCCGCCATAAGGTGAACGCCTCCTTAAAGTCGGTCGGCGGCCACCAACGGCTCTGGCAGGTCGGAAAGTCGGGGCACGCCAAGGCCGCATAGTTGGCGCTGGTCCAGCCCCCCAGGGCGATCTGCGCCACCAGCAGCACCAAACCCAGCAGCGCGTAATTGCACAAGGCCCCATGGTCAGCGGCCACGGCTTCCAGGCCGTAGCCGCCTTGGCGCAGCACCAGCCAAGCCAGCAGACCCAGGGTCGCCAGCCCCCCCAACAGATGCGCCATGACCACCACCGGCTTCAACTGCCAAGTCACGGTCCACATCCCCAGCAGGGCCTGAAACACGATCAGCACCACCAAGAAAAGCGGTAAAGCGAGGGGTTGTCGAACCGCTGACCGACTCCGCCAAGCCAGCACGGCCAGCGCCAAAACCAGCACGCCCAAGGCGCCGGCGAAATAGCGGTGAACCATTTCCTTCCAGGCCTTGGCGGGTTCCACCGGGCGGTGCGGATACGCTTCATTGGCCCGCGCGATTTGCTGGGCTTCGTCGGGAACATCCAACTGGCCATAGCAACCCGGCCAGTCGGGACAGCCCAAACCGGCGTCCGACAAACGGACGTAAGCGCCCAGAACCACCACGACGAACGTCAGGGCCAGCGCCACCCAAGCCAAACGGTGAAACCACGTCTTGCGAGTTTCGGTCATCCGATTTTCGACCATTTCAACAACCGCTGGAGATCCTTGAGCAGGCCGCGCGGTTCGGTATCGACCGGATAGCGCATCAACAGATTGCCGAGCGGGTCCAACAGATACAACCAATCGCCCGCCTGTCCGGGCCGGTCGAACGCCGCCAGCAGGGCATTGCGCGGGACAGCGTCGGCCACCCCGACCGTCGTGGCCGCATGTTCGGCGGCCAACCACTGCCGCAAGGCGGCCTGCGGCCGGTCATCCAGCAGCACCAGGGTTCGAACCCGGTCCATATCCTTGCCCAAGGCCAACCGTACTTGCCGGATACCGTACAACGCCGTCCGGCACCGCGCGTCGCACGCCCCCGCCGAACCGAGATAAGCCAGCACCCATTGGCCTTTGAGCGATGCTCTGGGGCGATCATCGCTTATCGGGGCGAACCGCAAATCCACTGGCCGGGCCGGGTCCAACAATTCGCCGTGCTGGACCGAGCCTCCGGGACGCCAATGACCGACCAGCAACCAAGCCGCCCCCAACGGCACCGCGAAGCAGGCGACGATGAACAACAACAACAACCGCTGCCGCCAGATCGGGGGTAGCGACGTCGGCAGCGCTGAAATCGAACGGACATTCATGGGACAATCAATCGGCGCGAGAGGATCGGGAGATATTGACCGCAAGATACAGGATCAGCAGGGAAGCCGCCAAGCCGAACCACTGCGCGGCGTAACCGCGATGGCGCTCCGGCCCGATCCCGCCAAAGCGGGGTTGCCAGTCGCGCCAGTAACCGGCGGGGGCGTCCGGCTCCAGCAGGATCACCGCCGCTTGCAGCCGATAATTCAGCGGGCCAGCCAACCGCCGATAATCCACATAGGGCACGACGCGCGGCCAAGTCGAAGCCTCTCCGGTCGCCTCCCCCCACCACAAACCCGGATTGGCGGGCTGGGCCAGCCAACCGGTGACGGTAACAGGTTCTTCCCGCACGGCCACATCCGGCAAGCTCTGCCGCGAAGCGCCGAGCGGCAACCAACCCCGATTGACCAGAATCGCCGTATGGTCGTTCAGCCGCAACGGGGTGAGCGCATGATACCCCACCTGACCATCGCGCACCTGGTTGTCCAGCAAGAGCTGGTGCGCGCCGTCATAGCGGCCGGAGGCAGTCACGCGAAGATAGCGGTTGGCGGGATCGGCGGGATCGACGTCAGCCAGGGGCACCGACGGCCGCTGGAACCGCTCGGCAAAGGCGGTTTGCAGCTCCGCTTTCTGGCGCGCCCGATCCGCTTGCCAGAAACCCAGCCCCAGCAGCGACGGCAACAGCAGCAGCGTGGCGAGGGTGGACGGCCAGCCGGGTTGAAAGACCCAGTCACCCAGTTGCCAGCGCACCGCCGCTCCCGCCCAAAACCCAAGCCATTACCCCAATCCGAATTGGTTTATACTCGCGGCGACTTTCAATCATTCACCGGAGCTGATTGATGATCATCAAGCTCGCCGTTTTCATCCTGCTGCTGATCATTCTCGGAAGCCTGGGTTCGGGGCTGTTCTTTCTGATCAACGACCGCGGCCAAAACCGCCGCATGGTCAAAGCCCTGACGCTGAGAATCGGCCTGTCGGTCGCCCTGTTCGTACTGCTCATGCTGTCCTACGCCGTCGGCCTGATCACCCCGCACGGCTTATGATGACAGGCCGCTCGGCCGCCCTACATCCAGTAGACGAAAATAAACAAGCCCAGCCACACCACGTCCACGAAATGCCAGTACCACGCCGCCGCTTCAAACGCGAAGTGGTGGTGCGCCGTGAAATGACCGGCCATGCTGCGCAATAAAATCACGGTCAAAATGATCGCGCCGATGGTGACGTGCAAGCCGTGGAAGCCGGTCAGCATGAAGAAAGTCGAGCCGTAAATCCCGCTGCCCAAGGTCAAATTCAGCTCCTTGTAGGCTTCGTGGTATTCGACGGCTTGCAGGAACAGGAACAATGCGCCCAAGCCCACCGTCGCCGCCAATCCTTTGACCAATTGCGAGCGGTTGCCTTCCACCAGCCCCCAGTGCGCCCAAGTGATGGTCACGCCGCTGCTGAGCAGGATCAGCGTGTTGATCGCCGGCAAGCCCCAGGCGTGCATCGGCGCGAAGAACCCGCCGATGTCGGCGGGGCCGTTGGTCGGCCAATCGGCTTCATATTTGGGCCAGAGCATCCCGTGGGTCAATACGGCATGGTCGGCTTCTCCGCCCAACCAGGGAACCGACAAACCGCGCGCGTAGAACAGCGCCCCGAAAAACGCCGCGAAGAACATCACTTCCGAGAAGATGAACCACGCCATTCCCCAGCGAAACGAGCGGTCCATCTGCGCGCTGTAAAGGCCTTTTTGGCTTTCGCGGATCACCGTGCCGAACCAGCCGAACATGGTGATCAAAATCAAGGCAATCCCGACCAGCAAAACCGTTTTGCCGCCGCCATTCAACAGGGTGGCGCCGCCGTACATCATGGTAAACAGGCTGATGGAAGCCACGATCGGCCAGTGGCTGTGATGCGGCACGTAATAATGGTCGGTCGCCGGTTCCGCGTAATGGCTTGGCGCGTGTTCCGCGTGCGTCATGAATATCCCCTTGCTGGATTGGTCTGAATGGTGGCGGAGGCAGGCTCCTTCAATAACACCTGCTAGCTTCCCGCGTTATCGATCCTGAAGAAAGTATAGGACAGCGTGACGGTGCGCACGTCCGCCGGCAGATCTGGATCGATGCGGAAGGTCACCGGCATGTCCCTGCCCTCGCCCGCCTTGAACAGTTGGCGGTTGAAACAGAAGCATTCGATCTTTTGGAAATGCGAGGCCGCCAGCCCCGGCGAAACGCTGGGGATGGCTTGGCCGGTCATGGGCTGATCGGCCAGGTTCTTGGCCCAAAATTGCGTCTGATAGAACTGGCCGGGATGCACTTGCATCCGGGCGACCTTGGGCGCGAACTCCCACGGCGCCCCCAGATTCAAACTGGCGACGAATTCCACGGTCACCGTGCGCGATTCATCCACTTTGACGGGCTCCACCACCGTCACGCGCCCGCCGGTCTTGCCGTTGAGGCCTGTGATCTTGCACAGCACGTCGTAGAACGGGATCATCAAAAACCCGAAGGCGAACATGCCTGCGGTCAGCAACAGCAGACGCCGCACCAGCCGGCGGTTGGCGGCGGTCCTGGTTTCTTGATGTGTTCCGATCATCGGCGCCACGCCATCATCAAAATGAAACCGAAATAAATCGCCACGGCCACCAGCACCAAGATGACCACCAAGCGCCGGGCCCGGACGGCGCGCCGTTGCGCCGCCATCCGGGCCGGAACCCCGGCGTCGTCGGCCATCACTACCGACCCGCTGGCGCTCATTTGACTTCGGGCGCGGTGGTGAAGGTGTGGTAGGGCGGCGGCGACGGCAGGGTCCATTCCAGGCCGTGCGCCCCTTCCCAAACCTGATCGGTCGCCTTCACGCCGCTGCGGATGGTCTTGATGACGTTGTAGGCGAACAGCAGCTGCGAGAAACCGAACAGGAACGCCCCCACGGTCGAGACCATGTTGAACTCGGTGAATTGCAGGGCATAGTCGGGAATGCGCCGCGGCATACCGGCCAAGCCCAAGAAGTGTTGGGGGAAAAACAACACGTTGACGCCGATGGTCGACAGCCAGAAATGCCACTGGCCCAACTTCTCATCGTACATGTGGCCGGTCCACTTCGGCAGCCAGTAATAGGCGGCGGCCATGATAGAGAACACCGCGCCCGGCACCAGCACGTAGTGGAAGTGCGCCACCACGAAATAGGTGTCCTGGTACTGGAAATCGGCCGGCGCCATGGCCAGCATCAGCCCGGAAAAGCCGCCGATGGTGAACAAAACCACGAAGGCGATGGCGAACAGCATGGGCGTTTCGAAGGTCATCGCGCCGCGCCACATGGTCGAAATCCAGTTGAACACCTTCACCCCGGTCGGCACCGCGATCAGCATGGTCGCGTACATGAAAAACAGCTCGCCCGCCAGCGGCATCCCCACCGTGAACATGTGGTGCGCC
>DPWB01000057.1 GCA_003527885.1 Candidatus Competibacteraceae bacterium | reverse complement strand
ACAGCTCTACACCAACCGGGACTCGCTATCGCTGGGGGTGATCGGTCAGGTGTCGTCGCTGGTGGAACGGCGCAAGCGACCCTACGAACTATTAGAGCGGTTCAAGGCCCATCCGGCGGTCGCGCCGCTGGTGCGCGGCGGCAAGCTGCGGGAATATTCCGCGCACTTGATCCCGGAAAGCGGCTGGACCATGAAACCGACCCTGTACACCGACGGCATGTTGGTGGCGGGCGACGCCGCCGGCTTTTGTCTGGCCGCCGGGTTGTATCTGGAGGGCATGAATTACGCGATGCAATCCGGTCTGGCGGCGGCGGAAACCGCCATCGAAGCCTGTCGCCGGGACCGCTTTTCCGCGCGCGCCCTGTCCAGCTATCGCCAGCATCTGAAACAGCGCAACGTTTCCACCGATTTTCGGGCCTACCGTCACGCCCCGGCCTTCGTCAACAGCGCCCGCCTGCAAAACCTCTATCCCGAGGTGGTCGCCAGCGGCATGGAGCAACTGTTCCGGGTCGATGGCAAAGCCAAGCGGAAAATCTTGCCGCTGGCGCGTCACCTGATGCGCCAGTACCAGCTCAAACCGGGCGAGATGCTGCGGGACGGCTATCAAATGGTGAGGGCTTATCTATGGTGATGACCACCCACGAAGAGAAGATGCGCACGGTGCGCTTCCGGGTGGCGGCGACCCCCCACATCGTCGTCAATTCCGAAATCTGTCGCGCCGATTGTTCGCTCCACGCCTGCGTTTACGTCTGCCCCGCCAACCTGTTCGTCCCGCTGGACGACGGCGGCATCCTGTTCAACTACGAACAATGCTTCGAGTGCGGCACCTGCTATATCGCCTGCAATCAAGAGGGCGCGATCCGCTGGTCCTATCCGGACGGCGGCTACGGCGTCACCTTCCGCGAATCCTGAACGCCCGCGCGAGAGCCGCCATGCACATCGCCGTTTGCCTCAAGCACGTCCCCGACCCCAGCACGGTCGAAGTCGATCCGCTGACCGGCGTCATCGACGATGGCCGCGTGCTGTACATGCTCAACCCGGCCGACGAAAGCGCCCTGGAACTGGCGCTGCGGTTGCGACCGGCCGACGGAAAAGTGACCGCGCTCAGCATCGGCCCGGCCGATGCTGAGGCGCTGTTACGGGAAGCGCTGGCGGCGGGCGTCGACCGCGCCGTTCGGGTCTGGGACGCCTCGCTCGGCCCGATCAAACCGGCGATCACCAGCATCCTGCTGGCGGCCGCGCTGCGGGCAACCGGGGTGCCGGATTTGGTGCTTTGTGGCGGGCATAGCGCGGATCGCGGCTCCGGTACGGTACCGGCCCTGTTGGCCGAGCATCTGGGCTGGCCGGCGATCACCGACGTGACCCAGTTCGAGCTGGTTTCGGGCCGGGCCTTGATCCAGCGCCGGCTGGCGCGCGGCGCGCGCGCCGAGAGCGAAGTCCTGTTGCCGGCCGTGCTGGGCTTGGATTTGGACCGAATTCGGTTGCGTCAAGCCAGTTTGCCCAAGCTGATGCGGGCCAAACACGCGACGATCCCGCTGTATGGATTGGATGCGTTGGATCTGTCGCCGCAGGATTTGCACTTTCCGGCAATGACCTTGCACGAGGTCATGCCGCCGCGCCCGCGAGCGCGGGTCATGTTTACCCCCGATCCGGCCGCTTCGGTCGAGGAGCGGGTCGCGCAGATTCTCTCCGCCGGCGTGGCGGGCAAAGCGGGGCAAATTCTGGAGGGCGGCACGCCGGAACAGCAGGCCGACGCCATCATCGATTTTCTGCGCCAGCACGGCTTTCTGGAACGGCGGAACGCTTTATGAAGTCACTCGCCGGGATGACATGGCCGATGGTGGCTCAAGCGGTGGCCGACGGCATGACCACGGTGATTTTGCCCCTGGGAGCCACCGAACAACACGGCCCGCATTTGCCGCTTGGCACCGATACGGTGCGGGCGCACGCGCTGGCCGAACGTCTGGCCGAACGGTTGCCGGTGCTGGTGGCGCCCGCCCTGCCCATCGGTTGCTCCGACGAGCACGAGGGCTTTGCCGGTCTGCTCAGTTTGGAGGCGGAAACGTTGGCGGCGGTGATCGCCGACTGCGCCCGGCGCATGGCCGGTTGGGGCGTGCGGCGGTTGGTGGTGCTGTCGGCCCACGGCGGCAATGGCCGGGCGCTGGCGCTGGCGGAAGCGCGGCTGCGACGGGAATTGCCGGAACTGGCGCTGTGGATTCCCGATGCCGCGCTGGTCTGCGGCGACGGCGTGCGCGAGGTCGCGGCCTTTGACGGTATTCCGCCCGCTACCATCGGCCTTCATGCCGGAGAAGGCGAAACTTCTGAATTACTGCATCTGTGTCCGCAGCAGGTACGCATGGATCGGGCTATTCCCGGCTATACCGGCGACATGGAGGAAGGGTTAACCCGGCTGGTCGCGGCGGGCACGCGGGCGCTGACTTCCACCGGCGTGGTGGGCGATCCCCGCCCGGCGGACGCGGGGCGCGGGGAACGCTATTTGGCCGCGCAGGCCGCCTGTTACGAGGCGGCGCTGGCTTGGTTGTTGGCCGCTGACCCGGTAACCTCTCCCGAGAGCGTTGGCGCATGACTCCCTCCGCCCTAGCGCCCGCCAAGACCGTGGAGCGGTTCTACGATCCTGAAGAGGGTACGGCGACGGCATCGGCTGGGTCACCGCCACAGCAACCGGCGCGCTATGTCCTGCAACCGGGCTTGTCCGTGCTGTCCGATGCCAAGGGCGGTGTGCTGCTTTGTCTGAAACCGCTGCTGGCGCTGCGCTTGAACCGACCGGCGACGGTGTTGCTGACCGCGCTGCGGCAGCCCCGCAGCGTGGCTGACTTGGCGGCCCAAACCGATTCCGGCATGGCGCCGGCCGCCATTAACGCCTTCTTGGATACTTTGTTGCGCCGCCGCTTGCTGATCTGGCAGCCGCCGGTTCCCGCGATTTGGCCCAAGGTTTCGATCATCGTGCCGGCGCGCGGGCGGGCGGACGCCACCCGCCGCTGCGTGCGGTCCTTGCTGGCGCTGGATTACCCCGCCGACCGCCGCGAGATCATCGTGGTGGACGATGCGTCCACCCCACCGCTGTCGTCGGTTTTGTCGGGCTTGGCCATTACCCTCTTACGCCAGGAACGCAACATCGGCCAGTCCGCCGCGCGCAATCTCGCCGCGACCGCAGCTAGTGGAACGGTATTGGCGTTTACCGACAACGATTGCGTGGTGGAACCCGATTGGCTGCGCGCTCTTATCCCTTATCTGAACGATCCCGACATCGCTATCATCGGCGGTCGGGTCATGGCGCCATCCGCGCAAAGCGCGGTAGCGGCGTTTGAAGCCGTGCGCTCGCCGCTGGACATGGGAGCGTTCGCAACGGAAGTGACGCCGGCGGCGACCGTGTCTTATCTGCCGACGTGCAACCTGTTGGTGCGGAGGGATGTGCTGTTGGCGCACAGCGGTTTCGACGCCACGCTGCGGGTGGGCGAGGACGTCGATTTCATCTGGCGCGTGCTGCGCGGTGGTTCCCGCGCTTGGTACGCGCCGGCGGGCCGGATCGTGCACGATCATCGGGTGCGCTGGGGCGAATGGCTGCGCCGCCGCGCCGACTACGGTTCTTCCGAAGCCATGTTGCAACAGCGCCATCCCGAAGGCCGACGGCTGATGCCGGCGCCGGGCATCGGCCTGCTCTTGCTGCTGGCGATCACGCTGGTTCCCCGGTTGGGTCTATCGGGCCTGGGGCCGGGAGTGGCAGCCATTGCCTTGTTCGGCGCGGAACTCGCGGAGAAACGGCGCAAGCTGCGGCAGTTGCGGGTCAGCCTGCCAATCGGCCGGATCGCCGGCGCGCTGGGCCGGGAACATGCGGCGGCCTTTTACCACTTGAGCGCCAACGTGGTCCGTTATTACAGCCTACCGCTGCTGGCCGTCGGCCTGGCGTGGCCCCGTTTGTTACCCGCAGTAATTCCGCTATTGGCAACCGCGCCGCTGACCGATTACCAGCGCCTGCGCCCCCGGCTCTCACGGCCGGTATTCGTGGGTTTGTATTGGCTGGAACTGGCCGCTTATCAGGTCGGGGTCTGGCGCGGCGGCTGGCAACGGCGCACGCTGCGCCCGTTGCTGCCACGCTGGCGTTGGCGGCGTTAATTCGAGCTGTTTTTTCAACCCTGTCACTCAACCAACTCCCAGGAGACGACCCATGTACATTCCCATCGAGCAACGCCCGGCAACGCCCGCCCTCCACTCCCCGTCGACCACGGTGGATTCGGTCACCGCGCTGGCTGCAGAAGCTCCCGGCCGACCGCTCGAACCGACCACGGAGCCGCCGCAAATCACCGAAGAGCTGCTGATCGAAGAAGTCAGCATCGACGGGATGTGCGGCGTTTATTGAAGCTGGCGCCGTCCGGTTTGCCATAGACCGGACGGCCGGATCGTCGCTTTGGCGTTGTCCGTACCTGCGGACCACCACACTCGGGACGGCACCGATGGGCAAACTGGAAGGCAAGGTTGCGTTCATCACCGGAGCGGCGCGCGGTCAAGGCCGCGCGCACGCTGTGCTGATGGCGCGCGAAGGGGCCGACATCGCGGCGCTGGATATCTGTCACGATCTCCCCTACCCGCGCTATCCGTTGGCGATCCGCGGCGACCTGGAGGAGACCGCCAGCCAAGTGCGGGCGCACGGCCGCCAAGCTCTGGAATTGGTCGCCGACGTGCGCGACAGCGCCGCGATGGCCGACGCCGTGGCAAAAACCATCGCGGCCTTCGGCCACATCGATATTCTGATCTGCAATGCCGGCATCGCCGACATGGCCCTGACCTGGGATATCACCGAGGAATGGTGGGACATCATGCTCGACGTCAACCTCAAGGGTTATTGGCTGGCGGTGAAATACGTGGTCCCGTACATGCTGGCCCAAGGAACCGGCGGCAGCATCCTCATGACCTCCTCCGTCGCCGGCTTGCGCGGCGAGCCGGGCATGGCCCATTATTGCGCCTCGAAGTGGGGCGTCGTCGGGCTGGCGCATTCGCTGGCCCAGGAACTGGCCCCGCACCACATCACCGTCAATACGCTGCACCCAACCGCCGTGAATACCGACATCATCCCCGGCATGGCCCAAGCCGCCGAAATGGCCACCGAGGATTTGGTCGAGTTCATCCGTCACGGCAATGCTTTACCCGTAAAACTGATCGAGGCCGAGGACGTCGCCAATGCCGGGCTCTGGCTGGTTTCGGAGGAAGCACGTTACGTGACCGGGCAGAAACTCACGATCGACGCGGGGAGGATGCTGAAATGAAGGCCATCGAACCGACCGCCCGCTACCGTTTGGCTCCGGGCGTCGCGATCCGCCCGGAACGTTTCGGCGGTCTGGTTTATCGTTACGACAACCGGCGCCTCTATTTCCTGCGCTCCCACCAAGCGGTCGATTTGGTCAATAGCCTGGACGGGCGCCGCTCGCTGCAAGACACCCTCGATGCGTTCGCGACAGCGCGAGCCTTGCCGGACTCCGCCCGCGAACCCTTGATCGCGGCGGTGGCGCAATTGGAAAAACTGGGGATTCTGACCCGCTCGAACTGAACGGTCACGCGAGCTCATCCGCCCCTTGCGCCAGCCGCCAGGATAAAAGGGAGTCTATGGTACCGGATACTCGCGCGGCTGGATGCCATGCTTGCGCAACTTGCGGTACAAGGTGTTACGGCTGACCCCCAACTGCGAGGCGGTGTTAGTGATGTGCCAGCCGTGGCGATCCAATTCGCGCAACAACGCATCGCGTTCGGCTTGCGCCAGCCCGCTGCCGGCAGCGTCCTTGGCCGGGCCGCACGGGCTAAGACCGGTGATCTCCACCGGCAAATCCCCGACTCGCACGATCTGGTCTTCGCACAGCGCCACGGCCGCACGCAGCACGTTGCGCAGCTGGCGGATATTGCCGGGCCAAGCATAGGCGTCCAGCGCCGCGAAAGCATCCTCGGTGATGCGCACGCTCGCGCCGTCGCTCTCCGCCGCCAGCAGCTTGCGGATCA
>DPWB01000245.1:4167-6549 GCA_003527885.1 Candidatus Competibacteraceae bacterium | reverse complement strand
TTCGGCAGGCCGACGATGCCGCATTGAATACCCATGAGATTAGTCTGATGCTCGATTCGCGGAAGAGGCCGCCGAAGCGGGGGAGGAAGGTTCAAGCCGGCGGCTGTGCAGGGTTTGCATGGCTTTAGCCCAGTCACCGGCCGCGATGCGTGGCAACTCGCGCAGCGAATCGGCGATGGCGTCCTCGATGAGCGTCCGTTCGGCCTGTGGGGTTCGGTGTAGCACGTAGCCCAGTACGTCGCGACTGTCGCCGGGATGGCCGATGCCGAGCCGCAGGCGCGCGAAATCGTTACCGCCCAGTTGCGCGATGATATCCCGCAAACCGTTGTGGCCGCCGGGACCGCCGGCGCGTTTCAAGCGCACTGTCCCCAGCGGCAAATCCAGCTCGTCGTGAACCACCAGGATTTCCGGCGGCGCGATGCGGTGAAAACGGGCCAGCGCCGCGACCGCTTGACCGCTGCGATTCATGAAGGTCATCGGTTTGAGTAGCCAGATATCCCGATCGGCCAGTACGATCCGGCAAGTGTCGCCATGAAATTTAGCGTCCGGGCGGAACTGCCCGGACTGCTGGTAAGCCAGTTCATCCACCAGCCAAAAGCCGGCGTTGTGACGGGTGTCGGCGTATTGTGGGCCGGGGTTGCCCAAGCCCACGACCAACCGAAGCGGCGCTAACCGTCCGTTGCTTTCACCCCGCGCGGGGGCTGTGTTGGACGTGGGCAGAGGCACGGGCAAGGGTTGCTCCCGGCTCAAGCCTCGGGTGTTGCCGCCGCGGTATCCGCGCCCGGCTCTTCTTCGCCGCCTTTCGCATGATGGATGCCGACCACGACGATATCCTGTTCGGAGCCGGCTTCGATTTGGGTGGCCAGCGCCACGCCGGCAGGCAACGAAATCTGCGAAAGATGGAGGGCGTCGCCGATACCCAATTCGAGGATATCGACCTCGATGAACTCCGGGAGATCCTTGGGCAGACAGGTAATTTCGACATCGATCAACGCACGGCTGACGATACCGCCTTGTTGTTTGACGCCGCGCGCCGTTTCCTCGTTGAGGAAGTGTAGCGGTACGTGCACCCGCAGTTTACGGTCGGCGCTGACCCGCAAAAAGTCGATATGCAGGATCGTCGGCTTGAAGGGATGGCGCTGCATGTCGCGCAGCACGACGCTTTCGCTGCGCTCGCCGAACTTCAGGGTCAGGACATGAGAGTAGACGGCTTCATTTTTCAACTGGTTCAGCACGTCCAGGTGATTCAGGACCAACGGTTGCGGGTCCTGCCCGCCGCCGTACACAATGGCCGGCACCTTGCCGGCGCGGCGCAGGCGGCGGCTCGCACCTTTCCCCAAATCACCGCGCGGTTCGGCTTTCAATTCAAAGGTAACGCTCATCGAAATCACTCCATCGGGTTAAAAAAACACGACGCGCCCGCGACCAAGCACGCCGTTTGGGTGAACCGCCCACTCGGTCGAGTGGAGCGGGATACAGCCTACATGAACAGGGAGCTGACCGATTCCTCAAGATGGATGCGGCGCATGGTTTCGGCCAACAGCCCGGCCACGCTGATCTGGCGAATGTTCGGACAAGCGACCGCTTCGGGCCGCAGCGGGATGGTGTCGGTGACGACCAGCTCGTCCAACACCGAGGTGCGGATATTGGTGGCCGCCAAACCGGACAGCACCGCGTGGGTGCAGTAAGCGCGCACCGAGGCGGCGCCCCATTCCTTCAGCGCCTTGGCGGCCAGGCACAAGGTGCCGGCGGTATCCACCATGTCGTCCACCACGATGCAGTGCTGGCCTTCGACATCGCCGATGACGTGCATGACTTGCGCCTGATTCGGCGCCGGCCGGCGCTTGTCGATGATCGCCAGTTCGGAATCGTCCAAGCGTTTGGCGAGGGCGCGGGCGCGCACCACGCCGCCGACGTCCGGCGACACCACCATCAGGTCGCCGAGCCGCTGATCGCGGATATCGCTCAACACCATCGGCGTGGCATAGATGTTGTCCACCGGCAGATCGAAGAAACCCTGGATCTGATCGGCGTGCAAGTCCACCGTCAGCACCCGGTCCACGCCGACGCTGGTGATCATGTTGGCGACCACCTTGGCGGAAATCGGCACCCGCGCCGAACGCGGTCGACGATCCTGCCGGGAATAGCCGAAGTAGGGGATGACCGCCGTGACCCGCACCGCCGAGGAGCGCCGCAGCGCATCGGCCATCACCAGCAATTCCATGATGTTGTCGTTGGTGGGGTAGCAGGTGGGCTGGACGATGAAGACATCCTTGCCGCGCACGTTCTCCATCAGCTCGACCATCACTTCGCCGTCGCTGAAGCGGCCGACCACCGCCTGACCGAGCGGGAGCTGGAGATGGTGGACGATATCGCGGGCCA
>DPWB01000245.1:0-3915 GCA_003527885.1 Candidatus Competibacteraceae bacterium | reverse complement strand
CTTTGGGAGGGTGGCTGGGCCGCCAGGATTCGAACCTGGGAATGCCGGATCCAAAATCCGGTGCCTTACCGCTTGGCGACGGCCCAAGAATTCCGTGGCGCTTCAGGTGGGTATATCACGCTCCCGCAGCAAGCGCGCGTGCGACGGCGAACGGTTGCGCCCCCGGGCGATGAATCCGGTCCAACCCGGCGGCAACTGGCTCAAAACCCGCCCGGCGCTCGCCCGATCGGGAAAAGCGGCAAAAACGCACGCCCCGGTACCGGTCAATCGCGCCTGTCCATGCCGTGACAACCAGGCTGCGGCCGCCGCGACTTTCGGGTAGCGACGGTAAACGACCGATTCGCAATCGTTGCCGCCAGCGCCCTGCAAGAAGTCGAGTATTCTGATGGGGGGTGAGTTTCTTGTCAATTCCGGGTCGGCAAAGATGGCGCCGGTGGCGACGTGGCAGCCCGGCGCCAGCACCAGAAACCACGGTTCGTCGAGATCGATGGCGGTCAGTTGTTCCCCGACGCCTTCCGCCCAGGCGGCCCGGCCACGCACGAATACCGGCACGTCGGCGCCCAACCGCAAGCCCAGTTCGGCCAGTTCAGCCAGCGTCAAGCCCGTTTGCCAATAGTGGTTCAACGCCAGCAGCGCGGTGGCGGCATCGGAGCTGCCACCGCCCAGGCCGCCACCGAGCGGCAACTGTTTGGCGAGGCGGATGGTCGCGCCCGAGCGACTGGCCGTCGCCCGCTGTAAAAGACGGGCGGCGCGCACGGTCAAATCGGCGTCCGGCGGTACGCCGATCACATCGCCCACCCGCTCGATGAGGCCGTCCTCCCGCGGAGAAAACCACAGCCAGTCGCAGCGGTCCAAAAACTGGAATACGGTCTGTAACAGGTGATAACCGTCCGCGCGCCGCCCGACGATTCGCAGCATCAGGTTGAGCTTGGCCGGCGCGGGCCAGGCGGCGGAATCCGGGGTTAGAGAGTCCATTGCTCGATCACCAGCTTGACGCTCACGTCCTGGCGGCGGGCCGTGATGCGAGCGGGCAACTCGCGGGAGGGGGCCGGCCCGTAGGCCGGGTAGTCGATGGTCCAGCCCTGTTGTTCCAGACGGGTCAAACGGCCGCTCCCATCCACGTGCAGCGCCGTGACGGGTCCGGGTCCCGGCAGGCCGCGAATCCAGTAGCGCAAGCCATCCACCGGAAGGCGCACGCCGAGGGATTGCTCCAGCAGGGTATCGGGGTCTGGAGCGGTCTGGTTTCGACCGTCCTGGGTTTGCAGGCTGACCTGCCGCCCGTTGCCCTGGATCAGCACCCGGCCCTGACCGAGCGGGCCGATCAGGTCGATGCGGTAGTCCGGCTCTTGCTGGTTCCATTGAAAATTGGCGTGCCAGCCGTCCTGGCCGTTCACCACGCCGATGCGGCCGACCGCCTGCCAGTGGTCCAGGCGCGCCAGCTCCTTCTGGCGGGCCATCCAGGCGGTTTGGTCGCCGGAAGGTGTCGGCGGTGAAATGGCGCAGCCCGCCAGCCACCCGATCGCCAAAACGGCGACCCAACCAACGGCGTAACGGCTCGCTGATCTGGCCGGGGAAGAGAGGGGGAAGGAAGGGTCGAACGGTGAACGCATCGCCCGATTCTACCACCCGAACCGCTGCTGGAGTTCGCGCAGGTGGCGGCTGTCGGGCTGCTTGCTTAACCCCGCCCGCCAGATCCGTCTGGCTTCTTCGCGCTGGCCGCTGACCCACAAGACCTCGCTCAGATGGGCGGCGATCTCGGCGTCTGAGTTGATGCGGTAGGCGCGGCGCAAGAACTCCAGAGCCTTGACCGGATTGCCCAAGCGATAGTGGATCCAGCCCATGCTGTCGAGCACGGCGGCGTCTTCGGGTAACAGCGCCAGGGCCTGTTCGATGTAACCCAACGCTTCCTGATAGCGGTCGGTGCGATCGGCCAAGGTATAACCGAGCGCGTTCAGCGCTTGACCGTTCTTGGGGTCGATAACCAGAATGGCGCGCAAATCGCGTTCAAGAATGTCTATCCGGTTGAGCCGTTCGGCCATCAGCGCGCGCGCGTAGAGCAGATCCTTGTCGTTGGGGTGGAGCGCCAACGCCCGGTCGAGCGTGTCGAACGCCTCCCGATTGTGGTCGGCTTCCCGCAGCGCCTCCGATTCGGCCAAATAGAGGTTGATGCTGCTTTGCGGGTTGCTGCGCCGCAGGGAATCGAAATGCTGGGCGACCGTGCCGGTGTCTTCCAGTTTGGCTAACACCACCCCCAGGCGCATCTGCGCGTTCAAGTAACGTTCCTCGTTCTTGACCTTGCCATACCAGTCGCGCGCTTTAGCGTAAGCCCCGCGCTGCTCCTCGATCCGACCCAGTTCGTAATAGGCATCCGCCAGCCGGACATTGCGCTTGATCAAATCCAGAAAATAGCTTTGCGCCAAGTCGAACTGACGGGTTTCCGCCGCCAGCAGACCGAGCGCGTAGAGGGATTCGGCATCCTTGGGGTTTTGGTTGAGCAGGATCGAAAACTCGCGGCGCGCCTTGTCCAGTTGGCCGGCCTCGATCAGCAAGCGAGCGTAGTTCATCCGCAGGTTGCGGTCGCGAGGCAGATCGGCGACCGCCTTGGCCAAGCCCGCCAGCGCCGCGTCGTTGGCGCCCCGGTCCAGCAGGATATGGGTTCGTAACTGATGGGCGGAGGCCAGTTTTGGATCGCGCGCCAAGGCCAGATCCAAACTGGCCAACGCCTGGTCGCGGTCGCCGGAAGCCGCCGCCAACAGAGCGAAGTAATACTGCGCGAACGCCGAACCGGGATTGCGGTCGCGGAAATGCTTCATGACCCGCAGGGCTGCCGGTTTGTCGTCCGCCTGGCTCAGCAGCGAAGCGAGGGTCGCATAACCCTGCTGCTTGTCCTTGGCGCTGGCGAGCCGTCGGGCCGTTTCCAGATACTCGGTGGCTTCGTCCACTTGGCCGTTGCGCAACAGCGCCAGCGCCAGCGCCTGCCGGGCTTGATCGTTGTCGGGCGCGAGCGTCTGCCAGCGTTTCGCCAGTTCCAGCGAGGCCGCGCTGTCTTTCATCAGCAGCGCCAGCATGGTCGCGCGCTCGGCGATTTGCGGGTCTTGGGTAGATGTCGCCGCCTGACGATAATTGGCCAGCGCAACAGCGAGCTGGTCGCGTTTGCCGGCCAGCTCGGCCACCAGTATTTGGTAGGTCAGTTCCGCGCGGGGGCCGGGTTGCAACGGCGGACGGATCTCGAATTCCGGCGCCGGTTTTTCCAGCGCTGATGCGTCTGCCGGTTGTTCCGGTGCTTGCGCGTCCACCACCGTGGCGCAACCGCTCAGCAGCAGCAGGCCGCCGAGGCTCGATAGCTTCAAGAATCTGTTCATCAGTCAGCGATGTCTCTCGTTCGGCGTCGGTGTCTGAAACCACGCCCGAAACGGGTTGTAGCAGCGGTCTAGCGGATCACTCGGTCACCGCGAGGGCCTCGCGGCGTGAGGGGCCAGCGGTTTGCGGGGTGCTCCAGCAATACGACCTTGTCATTGGACGGTTTTATCCCGCAGAATTCTATTATTTTTCCGACCGATCCCATAAAACCTCATGTCTCTGCTGGCGCTTGGCCTCAACCACCGGACCGCGCCCGTCGGTGTCCGCGAACGGGTGGCGTTCGCGCCCGAGCAGCTCGATACCGCCTTGCGGGACTTGCTCGACCATGGTGGCGCCCGCGAGGCGGCCATTCTGTCGACCTGTAATCGTACGGAACTTTATTGCGGTCTGAAAGAAGCCGACGACCGCCAAGTGGCGCAATGGCTGGGCGATTATCACAGGCTGCGGGCGGCGGATTTGCAACCGTACCTGTACCAGCACACCGGCCCGTGCGCCGTGCGCCACATCTTGCGGGTGGCCGCCGGCTTGGATTCGATGGTGCTGGGCGAGCCGCAG
>DPWB01000384.1 GCA_003527885.1 Candidatus Competibacteraceae bacterium | reverse complement strand
ATACAGGGGCTGGAACCGATCAGCGCGCTATCGATGAAGGTGTAAGCCCGCCGTAGCTGATAAAACAGCCCGAAGTAGCGCACGGCTTCGGCTTGATTGAAGCCCTGTTCCCGCAACAATGCCAGCGCTTCATCGGCGAATGGAATCGCAACGGGTTGGCGCGGTTGGGCCAGTTCCCGTTCGATCAAGCGATCCAGTTCCGGCAAAAAACGGTGGTAGCCCCAGAACAAGCGGGCGTCGGCCAGCCATTGCCGTTCCTCGCCCGCGTATTGGGCCAGACTGCCGGCGTTGCGGTGGGTCAGGCGGTCGAGCCGCGCCGCCAGCACGGGGAATAGGGCGGTCAACGCATGGTGGCCGTCGGAAACGGCCAAAGCCGACGCTGGCACCAGCGCCGCGACTTGTTGCCGGCTGACCTCGAACGGATTCGCCATGATCAAGGCGGAAGCGGCCGCCAGAAATTGCCGGTCATCGGGGTCCAGATGTAGTCGAGTGCCTGCCATCCAACGTTCTCCCGCTCCAGCCAGACCGGCATAAAATGCCTGACCAGCCCGCATAAAATGTACTGTCCTGGTGAGATTGGGTTTATAGCCCAAAATATAAGCGCCTTACAACAGCGACTTGGCTGTAGTTCGCGGCTGGCACACGGCTTGATAAGGAGAGCTTGCAACCTTTTATGGAGAGATCAGATGAATCCGGGTCGTGAAGCGAGCGAGCAGAGTTTTCGGAGCTGGGATGGCGTCGAATTGTTCTACCGGGCATGGCTGCCCCAACCAAATACGGATCGGGCGGTGATCTTGTTCCATCGCGGCCACGAGCATTCCGGGCGCTGGCAGGATGCGGTGGACAAGCTGGATTTGCCCGATTTCGCCCTGTTTGCCTGGGATGCGCGCGGTCATGGCCGCAGTCCCGGCGAGCGCGGTCACGCGGAAAACCTCGGCGTGCTGGTGCGCGATATCGATGCCTTCGTCGGCCACGTTTCCCGGCAATATGGCATTCCCGTCGAAAACATCGTGGTGTTCGCCCACAGTGTCGGCAGCGTGCTGGCGGCGACTTGGGTCCACGATTACGCGCCGAAAATCCGCGCCCTGGTGCTCGGCAGTCCGGCGTTGCGGGTGCGACTGTACGTTCCTTTCGCCGTCCCCGCGTTGCGGCTGCTGCTGAAATTCAAGCCGGAATCCTACGTCAACAGTTACGTGAAAGGCCGGTTGCTCAGCCACGATCCGGCCAAGATCGCCAGCTACAACAACGATCCGCTAATTACCCGCCGCATCGCGGTCAAGCTCCTGGTCGCTCTGCACGACGCCGGCCGAAAACTGGCGAGCGATGCGGCGGCGATCACCGTGCCGACCCTGCTGTTGACTTCGGGAGCGGATTGGGTGGTCGATCAGGGAATCCAGCAGCGGTTTTTCGAGGGGCTGGGTTCGGCGGTCAAGGAGATGCACGTTTATCCGGGCTTCTTCCACGACACCTTCAACGAACGGGACAATCAGCTACCGCTGAAGGATGCCCGCCGCTTCATTCAAGAGGCTTTTGCCCGTTCTCACGGCGAGCCGTGTTTGCTGGACGCCGACCGCAACAGCGCGACCCAGCGCGAGTACGAACGGCTGGCGAACCCCTTGCCCGCGCTGTCGCGCCAGCGGCTCGGTTATGGGTTGGCCCGGTTTTTCCTTACCGCCGTCGGATCGCGCTTGAGTCGAGGAATCCGGCTCGGCGTCGCCGCCGGCTTCGATTCCGGCGCGACGCTGGATTACGTCTATCGCAATCAGGCCCAAGGATTTACTGGGCTGGGCCGGCTGATCGACCGCAATTACTTGAACGCTATCGGCTGGCAAGGGATTCGCTCGCGCAAGATTCATCTGGAAAAGCTGTTGCGGCGGGCGATGGCCGAGCTCCACGCGGCTGGCGAACCCGTGCGGATCGTCGATATCGCCGCCGGGCACGGCCGCTACGTGCTGGACGCCGTGCGCGAGCAAGCCGAAATTCCGGCAACTGGCGTGCTACGGGATTTCAGTCCCGCCAATGTCGAAGCGGGACAGCGGCTCATCGCGGATTACCGTCTTGAACGGCGCTTTGAGTTCGAGCGCGGCGACGCCTTCGATCCGGCCAGCCTCGCCGCGCTGCCGCGCGGCGCCACGGTCGGCATCGTCTCCGGGCTTTACGAACTGTTCCCCGACAATGAGCCGGTGCGGGCGTCGTTGGCCGGTTTGGCCGAGGCGGTGACCCCTGGCGGTTATCTGATCTACACCGGTCAACCCTGGCATCCGCAGATCGATTTCATCGCGCGGGTGTTGACCAGCCATCGGGACGGCAAACCGTGGGTGATGCGGCGGCGCAGCCAGCAGGAAATGGATCAACTGGTCGCCGCCGCCGGTTTCGAAAAGGTGGCGCAAGAAACCGACCCGTGGGGCATTTTTACCGTATCGTTGGCGCGTCGCCGCCCGGAGGCCGCTCATGGCTAGCAAATCCGTCGCGGTCGAAACGCCGCGCCCCTGGCGCGCGGCCATCGCCTGGATGGCGCTGGTGCTCGGCCCCGGTTTCTTTCTGGTCTACGGGCTTTGCAATGAGCTGACCGCGCTGCGAAACGAAATCGGTAGCTTCTTTTTCGACTGGGAACGCCGGATTCCGGTGCTGCCGTGGACCATCGTTCCCTATTGGTCGCTGGATGTCTTCTACGCCTTCTCGGTGCTGCTGTGCCGGGATCGTTTGGAGTTGGATCGGCACGCTTTACGCATCGTGACGGCCGTACTGCTGTCCGCCGGCGGCTTTCTGCTGTTTCCGCTGCGCTTCGGCTTTCCCCGGCCGGAGGTCGACGGGTTGTTCGGGCCCTTGTTCGAGGCGCTGCATGGTTTCGACCGCCCTTTCAATCAGGCCCCTTCGCTGCATATCAGCTTGGGGTTGATCCTGTGGTATCTCTACGCCAAAAATACGCGGGGGCCTTGGCGCTGGCTGCTGCACGGCTGGTTTGTCCTGATCGGGCTGTCCACGCTGACGACTTGGCAGCACCATGTCATCGACTTGCCGGCCGGCGCGCTGGTCGGCGCCATCGCGTTCTGGCTGTTTCCCGACCCACGCCCCGAGACGGTCGGCAAGACGGTCGCCTACCGGCCGCTGGGCGGCGACCGTCTGGCGGGGCGCTATCTGGCCGGCGCTTTGCTCGGTCTCGCGCTGGCCGTGCAAGGCGGTTATTGGCTGCTCTTTCTCTGGCCCAGCTTGGCGTTAGGGGCGGTCGCGGTCGCTTATGCGGGGGTCGGGCCGACGATATTTCGCAAGCGCGGCGGGCGGCTTGCGCTGGCGGCAAGCTGGGCGCTAGCGCCGTATCTGATCGGCCAAGCGTTGGTCTGGCGCGGGTACCGGCAACGGATGGCGCTGCCGTTTGGCGAGGTGTCGCCGGGGGTATTCGTCGGCGCTCGGCTCGACCGGCGCGAGGCGCTGGTGTTCGCCGCGGCGCATCCGCGCCGGCTGGTGCTCGATTTGACCGGTGATTTTACCGAGGCCGCTAGCTTGCGCGAGGGCGATTATGTCAATCTGCAATGGCTGGATTGGACCGAGCCGTCGCCAGCGATCTTACGCGACGCCGCCGCCTACATTGAAATGGCTTTGCAACAAGAAAAAACAGTGTTTGTCCACTGTGCGCTGGGTTACGCGCGTAGCGCCCGAGCCGTCGCGCATTGGCTGGTGGTCACCGGTCGCGCCCGCTCGCTTGAGGAAGCCATCGAACAGGTCCGCGCGGTTCGTCCCGGCATCGTCGTCACCTCCAAACGGCTGGCCTGTACGCCGGCGCGGGGATTCGCATGATCACCTTGTACGCGATCAAGCCCGGCTTTCAAAACGTGCTGCGACCGCTGGCCCGTTGGTTGCACGGCCGGGGCGTCACCGCCAATCGGGTCACGCTGGCCGCGCTTTTTCTATCGCTGGCGGCGGGTGGGGCGGTGTGGCTATGGCCGGTGCCGGAAACCTTGCTGTTGTTGCCGCCGGTGCTGTTGCTGCGAATGGCGTTGAACGCTCTGGATGGAATGCTGGCCCGTGAATTTCAGGGGCCGACCCCGTTGGGCGCGATCTTGAACGAGGTCGGCGATGTGTTGGCCGACGCGGGTTTATATCTGCCTTTGGCGTTAATGCCTGGCGTGTCGGCCTCGGCGGTAGTGGCGCTGGTGCTCCTGGCCTTGCTGGGCGAATTTTGCGGCGTGTTGGGCGTGCAGATCGGCGCCAGCCGCCGTTACGACGGGCCGCTGGGCAAGAGCGACCGCGCGTTGCTGCTCGGCGGAATTGCCTTGCTGCCCGGTCTCGGCGTGCCGGGCGGCGGCTGGTTGACCGCCCTATTGTGGGTCGCCAACGGGCTGTTGGCGCTGACTGGTTTCAATCGTCTGCGCGGTGCGCTGCGGGAGCTGAAATGATGTCCGTGATGCTGTCATCGCCGGTGCTGGCGGTGCTGGGCGGCGTGTGGGGCTTGCTGCTGCTGGCGACGGTCGTGGTGTGGTGGATCGCGCCCGCGCCCGATAGCGAGTTGCGCCAGCGCATCCGTAGCTGGTGGATCATCGTGGCGCTATGCTCGCTGGCGCTCACCTTCAGCCGTACCGCCGCCTTGGTATTTTTCGGCTTCGTCAGCTTCCTGGCCCTCAAGGAATACCTGACGCTGGTGCCGACCCGCAACGCCGACCGCCGGGTGCTGTTGTGGGCTTATCTCAGCATCCCGATGCAGTATTACTGGATCGGCATCGAATGGTACGGCATGTTCATCATCTTCATCCCGGTTTACCTGTTCCTGTTGCTGCCGGTGGCGATGGTGCTGGCCGGAGAGACCCAAGGTTATCTGCGCGCCGCCGGCACTTTGCACTGGGGCCTGATGAGCATGGTGTTCAGCCTCAGCCATCTGGCCTTCCTGCTGGTGCTGCCGCAAGCCCAGTATCCCGCTGTCAGCGGGCCGGGCCTGGTGCTGTTTCTGTTGCTGTTGACCGAACTGAACGACGTGGCGCAATTTTGCTGGGGCAAGCTGTTCGGCAAGCATAAAATCTCGCCCACGGTCAGCCCGAACAAGACCGTGGAAGGTTTCGTCGGCGGGGTGGCGACCACTTTGCTGCTGTCGGCGCTGCTCGCGCCGTGGTTGACGCCGTTCGACCTTCGAGATTCTCTGCTGGCGGGGGCCTTGATCGCGGTGGCCGGCTTTTTTGGCGATTTGAGCCTGTCGGCCTTGAAGCGCGATTTGGGGATCAAGGACAGCGGTCATCTGTTGCCGGGCCACGGCGGGATTCTCGACCGGGTGGACAGCCTGACCTACACCGCGCCGCTGTTTTTCCACTTCACCCGTTACCTGTATTTCTGAGCGTCGTGCACCGCCATGGGGCCCGTCGTGTTGCGGCTGCTGTTCTATGCGCTCATCGTCAAGCCGTTTTTGCTGCTGGCGGTGGGCGTCAGCGTGCGCGGTCGCGAGCGCTTGCCCCGGCAGGGTCCCGCTCTGATCGTCGCCAATCACAACAGCCATCTCGACGCGCTGGTGCTGGCGGCGATCCTGCCGTTGCGGCTGTTGCCCCGCATTCGGCCGGCGGCGTCGGCGGAGTATTTCTTGCGGGGCCGGTGGCGGTCCTGGTTCGCCCGACAGGTCATCGGCATCATCCCGGTAGCAACCCAGGGAGGCTGTTCGCGCGCCGAGGTGTTGAGCGAGGTCGGGGACGCGCTGGCGGCCGGCGACATCGTGATTTTCTTCCCGGAAGGCACGCGCGGCGAACCGGAAGCGCTGGGCAAACTCAAATCCGGTATCGTGTGGTTGGCCCAACAACGACCGACCGTGCCGATTTATCCGGTGCGGCTGCGCGGCTTGGGCAAGGTGCTGCCCAAGGGCGACTGGCTGCCGGTGCCGTTTTTCTGCGATGCCTGGGTCGGCGAACCGCTGCATTGGGAAGGCGACCGGCAACGGTTGATGGGTTCACTGGCCGCAAATCTCGGGGGAACGTTATAAGATTGAGCGACTTTCAAGGGCTTTTGCGAGCTTCTTTCCTGGAAACCACCGCTGCGGTTATTTATGGCTGACATGACTGATTTATGGCGAAGACTGCGGGACGCGCTGCTCGATCCGCAAACCGATTCCGAGGAACTGAGCACGGCGCTGCAACAGGCGCGCGAGCGGCAACCATTGCCGGTGATTTGGCTGATCGGCAAAACCCAAGCCGGCAAGACCTCGATCATCCGCGCGCTGACCGGCAGTGAGGCCGCCGAAATCGGCAACGGCTTCCAACCCTGTACCCGGACCTCCCGGTTTTACGATTTTCCGGCCGAAGCGCCGGTGGTGCGTTTTCTCGATACGCGCGGTCTGGGCGAGGTGGCCTACGATCCCGCCGAGGACATGCGTTATTGCGAGTCGCAAGCGCATCTGGTGTTGGGGGTGATGAAAGCGGCCGACATCCGGCAGGATCAGATTTTCGGGGTGTTGCGCGCGGTGCGCCAACGCCATCCCGAATGGCCGGTGCTGATCGCCCAGACCGGCTTGCACGAACTGTATCCGCGCGGCGACGAACACCGCTTGCCGTATCCCTACGACCAGAAACCGCTGCCGCCGCAAGTCCCCAACGATCTTGCCCGCGCCTTGTCGGAACAGCGCCAGCGCCTGGGCCGCTTGCCGGGTTCGGGGCCGGTGCGCTGGGTTCCCGTCGATCTGACCTTGCCGGAAGACGGCTGGGAGCCGGCGAATTACGGGCTGGACGCGCTGTGGGCGGCGATCGAGGCGATTTCCTCGTTGCACTTGCAGTCCCTGTTGCGGGGCGACGCCGAAGTACAGGACGCTTACTCCCGCGCCGCGCACCCGCACATCGTCGGCCACGCCGTGACCGCCGGCGGCCTTGGAGCGCTGCCCTTGGTCGAAATGATCGGGGTGCCGGCGGTGCAAGCCAAGCTCTTGCACGTGCTCGCCAAACTCTACGGACAAAGTTGGGACAAGCGCTCGGTCACCGAATTTCTCGGCTTGCTCGGGGTGGGGGTCGGCGTCGGGTATCTGGCGCGGATGCTGGGCCGGCAGGTGACCAAACTGATCCCGATTTGGGGGCAAACGGTCGGCGCGATGTGGGGGGCGACGGCGAACAGCGCGGGCACCTACGCGCTCGGCAAGGCCGCCGCTTATTACTTCGGGGTGCGCCGGGAAGGCGGCCTCGTCGACTCAAAGCAGTTGCGGCGCATCTATATGGACGGCTTGAAGACCGGATTGAGCTTGCTGAAATCAACCTCCAAAGATCGGCCGTCGTGAAGCGGCTGATCGGCCGGTTCGACCGCCTGCGCCTGGCGTCCTTGCTGGTTTGGACGCTGCCGGTCACGGCCTTGGTTCCGCTCGGAACTCTCTGGTTATGGCAGGAGAACGCCTTTTTGTGGTGGCTGCTGGCCATGGTGGTGTGCAGCGCCCTCGGCTACGGCTTCCAGTACGCCTTGCGCCGGCGGGAGCGGCGGCTGCTCGCCGCCGCCTCGACCGCGGCTGATCCCAACTGGTCGCCGCGGGCCGAAACCGCTTGGGCGGCGGTGGAGCGATTCGCGGATACGGTCACTTCCAAGGACTATCCGCTGGAGGACGGCGACCGCCTTTGGCTGCTCGGCCAGCAGGTGCTGGATACGGTGGCGCGTCACTATCACCCGCAAGCGGAGCGGCCGCTGTTGGAGTTGACCGTGCCGCACATGCTGTTGATCATCGAGCGCGCCAGCCGCGACCTGCGCGCGTCGCTGCTGCGCAATATCCCCCTGAGCCACCAGCTCACCATCGGCGATCTGTTGAAGGTCCAGCGCTGGGTGGAAGTGGCCGAGCGGTGGCTCAACGTCTACCGCGCCGGACGCTTGGTGATCAATCCCGCCGGGGCGCTGCTGAGCGAGTTGTGGGGCCATTTGCGCGATCGCGGCTACGGGATGGCGTGGGCTGAATTGCAGCATTGGCTGCTGCGCGAATACGTGCGCAAGGTCGGTTACTACGCCGTCGAGCTGTACAGCGGGCGGCTGGTGTTGACCGAGGGCGGATCGAACCTCGAACCGACCCGCGCCTCGCGCTCCGGTTTACAGGAAGCCGAACAGGCCGCCGCCCCGCCGGACGAACCGTTGCGGATTTTGGTGGCGGGCCGGGCGAGCGCCGGCAAGTCGAGCCTGATCAACGCGCTGTTCGGCCGCCTGATCGCCGCGACCGACGTGTTGCCGGACACCACGGCGGCGCTGACGCCTTACCGCCTGACCCGCGAGGGGTTGGAGGCCGCGCTGGTTTTCGACACGCCCGGCTCCGACACGCCGCTATTCGAGGAAAAAGCGTTGCAGCGGGCGGCGCTGGCGGCGGATTTGATCCTGTGGGTGTGTCCGGCCAACCGGCCCGACCGCCAATCGGATCGGACGCTGCTGGATCGCCTGCGCGAGGGGTACGCCCGCCGTGCCGATCGCCGGCAACCGCCGTTGCTGGTCGTGCTCACCCACATCGATCAACTGCGCCCTTCGCGCGAGTGGCGGCCGCCTTACGACCTGCGCGACCCGTCCACGTCCAAGGCCACCAACATCCGCGCGGCGGTGGAAACGGCGGCGGCGGACCTCGCCGTGCCGGTCGATGCCGTCATCCCCGTGTGTTTGGCCGAAGGCCGGCTTTACAACGTGGACGACGTGCTGTGGGCGGCGATTCTGGCCCGCCAAAACGAGGCCAATCGCGTCCGGTTTTTGCGCTGTTTGAAAGACCGGCAACAGCGCGAAAACTGGGCGCTGCTGCGCCAGCAGCTGAGCAACGCCGGACGGTGGTTGGCCGGCTTGCCGGATAAAATATTGCATTGATTTCGCATTGCTTTTAAAAAATCGAACCCGACTAAAAACCCGCGTTCGGCCCGCCGGATCGAACGCCGCCGCCACGGTTTGACGGGCCATCTGTGCTACAATAGACGACCTTACAGCCACGCCGGTGGCGGGTTTGAGACAAAGGTCGCGCATGACAGATATCGCCAAAGAAATCCTCCCGGTCAACCTCGAAGACGAGATGCGCCAGTCCTACCTCGATTACGCCATGAGCGTGATCGTGGGCCGGGCCTTGCCGGACGTGCGCGACGGTCTCAAACCGGTCCACCGGCGGGGGTTGTTCGGCATGAGCGAAACGGGCAACGACTGGGACAAGCCGCACCCTGTCTCTTATAAACATCTGACGCTGCCGGCGG
>DPWB01000028.1 GCA_003527885.1 Candidatus Competibacteraceae bacterium | reverse complement strand
CACGATGCCGGCCACGATGCACAGCGCCACCCATACCGTCAGATAACGCTCGAAAAGGCCGAGCGACGCGCCCTCGGCGGCTTTGGCGTTGGCTTCACATGCGACGCTCATGAATCGTCCTCTTTCATCGGATGCGACGGAATCGCCGCAATGGGCTGAACGGCCGGCAAGTTGCAGCAGTGCTCCATCAAGTAAGCCATCAATTCGACAATTGCGTCGCAGCGCGCCTGATAGATCAACTGGCGGCTCTCGCGCCGGCAATCGAGCAGGCCGGCCTGGTGCAGGGTTTTCAAATGAAAGGACAAGGTCGGCGACGGCAGGTTGAAGCGCTCGCCGACCCGGCCGGCGGGTTGCGGGCCGCTCTGGGCTAGATGGCGAAAAATATGCAAGCGGGTTTCCTGCGCGAGCGCGCTTAACATGACAATCGCGGCTGATGATTCCATATTTCCAAATATATAGAAATATAAAGGCGGAGACAATCCCCTCCGAGAGTCGTTAGCGATGACCGTTTAATGGGGCAAACGGAGGGTAGCCGGATCTTGCTAGGCCACCCTGGCGTTTACAGCACCGTGACTCAGGCCGTCATCCGGCCCGGCAGTACCGCTTTCAATTTGGCGTGGGCTTCGCGCAGCATCTTTTCGGTGGTCGGCCAGTCCACGCAAGCGTCGGTGACCGACACGCCATATTTGAGCTGGCTGCGGTCGGCGGGAATGGATTGGTTGCCCCAGCCAAGATTGCTCTCGATCATGAAACCGATGATGGATTGATTGCCTTCCAGAATCTGATGCACGCAATCGCGCAGCACCAGCGGTTGCATGGCGGGGTCCTTGAAAGAGTTGGCGTGACTGCAGTCCACCACGATATTCACCGGCAACTTCTTTTCGCGCAACGCTTTTTCGCACAAGGCGACCGAAACCGAGTCATAGTTCGGCCGGTCGCCACCGCGCAACACCATGTGACCGTAGCGGTTGCCCCGCGTGTGGGTCACCGCCGAGCGGCCGAATTGGTCGATCCCCAAGAAACTGTGTGGCCGGGCGGCCGATTGCAGGGCGTTGATCGCCACCTCCAGGCTGCCGTTGGTGCCGTTCTTGAAGCCGACCGGGGTGGATAAGCCGCTGGCGATTTCTCGATGCGTCTGGGATTCGGTGGTGCGAGCGCCGATGGCGGTCCAGGCGATCAGGTCGGCGATGTATTGCGGGCTGATCGGGTCGAGCGCCTCGGTGCCCACGGGTAGGCCCATCGCGGCCAGCTCCAGCAGCAGGCCGCGCGCCACTTGCAACCCTTCTTCGATGTGAAACGAATCGTCCATGCGCGGATCGTTGATCAAACCCTTCCAGCCGACCGTGGTCCGCGGTTTTTCGAAATACACCCGCATGATGACGACCAGCGTATCGCTGACTTCATCGGCCAGCGCCTTCAAGCGCTTGGCGTAGTCGCGCGCCGCTTTGACATCGTGAATGGAACAGGGGCCGACCACCGCGAAGACCCGGTGATCCTGCCGGTCGAGAATGCGCTGTACGGTCTGGCGGCCTTCGAGCACCGTGGTTTCGGCGGTGTCGGTCATCGGCAGCCGCCGCTTGATTTCATCGGGCGTCAGCAGCACGTCTTGGGCGGCGATGTTGACGTTGTGGATTAGGTTCGGATCCATGGGTCTTCCTGCGGAAAGTGAAAAAAGCAAGGCGCTATCGAAAGGCGACCATGATAGTGGAGTGGCGTTCAAAGGGAAATCCGGCGGACGCGGGGATCGGTCCTGTTATGGGGCGTTGTCCCGCAGGCTGATGACCGGCCAGCCGCGTGCCGCCGCGTGCCGGGTCAGCGCCTCGTCGGGGTCCACCGCCACCGGATGAGCGACCGCGCCCAGCAACGGCAGGTCGTTGCGGGAATCGCTGTAAAACCAGCTATCGGTCAGATCGTGACCGGTTTCCGCCAGCCACGCCCGCAACCGTTCGACCTTGCCGTGCTGGAAGCAGGGAATGCCGAGCGGTCGGCCGGTGTAGCGTCCGTTGAGGAATTCGATGTCGGTCGCCAGCAGGTTAGGTACGCCCAACCGTTCGGCAATGGGTTCGGTGATGAAGCGGTTGGTGGCGGTGATGATGAGCAGCGTGTCGCCGGCATCGCGGTGCCGCGCCAATAGAGCCAGCGCTTCGGGCGGGATAACAGGCTCGATTTTGTCTTGAAGAAATCGGGCGCGCCACTCCAGCAAGCGGGCGGTCGGGTGCGCGCTCAACGGCTGAAGCATGAATCGCAGAAAGGCTTGATGGTCCAGCGTGCCGGCGCGATAGGCGTCGTAGAATCGCTGGTTTTCGCGCTCGTAAGACGCCTCGTCGACCAGCCCTTGCTCGATCAGAAAACGGCCCCACAAATAATCGCTGTCATCGCCCAACAGCGTGTTGTCCAGATCAAAAATCGCCAGGCTCATGACGGGTCGGTTCTCCGCTCAATCGATGCTGTACTGGCGCAGCTTCTTGCGCAAGGTGCCGCGATTGATGCCGAGGATCTCGGCGGCCTNNGGATGATCGGCTCGATTTTGTCTTTCATGAACCGCGCCCGCCACTCCAGCAATTGCGCGGTTGGATGTTCGCTCAACGGTCGTAGCATGAAACGCAGAAACGCCTGTATGTCCAGCGTGCCGGCTCGGTAGGCGTCGTAAAAACGCTGGTTTTCACGTTCGTAAGTAGCGCCGTCGACCAAGCCTTGCTCGATCAGGAACCTGTCTCTTATACACATCTCCGAGCCCACGAGACCGTACTAGACCTCGTATGCCGTCTTCTGCTTGAAAAACAAAACTAAAGCAAACATCGAACACCGACCTCTGCT
>DPWB01000249.1 GCA_003527885.1 Candidatus Competibacteraceae bacterium | reverse complement strand
CACCTCGCACGAGGTCAACAAGCTGACCCTGCTCACCGACGACGACATGCGGGCGATGATCCGCGACGATCTGGTGCTGGCCCATCGCGCCAGAGCGCTGAACCCCGACCGGCCGTTCATCCGCGGCACCGCCCAAAACCCCGACACCTACTTCCAAAGCCGCGAGACCGTCAATCCGTTCTACGCCAAGGTGCCGGGGATCGTGCAGGCGGCGATGGACAAGTTCGCCGGCATCTCCGGCCGCCGCTACAACCTGTTCGACTACTTCGGCGATCCCGGTGCCGAGCGGGTCATCATCATCATGGGTTCCGGCGCGGAGACCGCCCGCGAGACCGCCGATTACCTGAACGCGCGCGGCGAGAAGGTCGGCGTGTTGCAGGTTCGGCTGTACATGCCGCTGTCGTCTTCGCATTTCCTGGCGACGCTGCCGGCCAGCGTCAAGAGCATCGGCGTATTGGAGCGCACCAAGGAACCCGGCGCCACCGGCGAGCCGATGTACCTGGAAGTCGTCAACACCTTGGTGGAGGCGCAGATGGACGGCAAGCTGCGCGCGCCAAGCCTGCCGCGCGTCGTCGGTGGCCGCTACGGCCTGTCGTCCAAGGAATTCACCCCCGCCATGGTCAAGGCGGTGTTCGACGAGTTGGCGAAGCCCAAACCCAAGAATCACTTCACCGTCGGCATCAACGACGACGTGACCCACACCAGCCTGACGGTGGACCCGCATTTCGTCATCGAATCCGACAAGGTGGTGCGGGCCATGTTCTTCGGGCTGGGCGCGGACGGCACGGTCGGAGCGAACAAGAATTCCATCAAGATCATCGGCGATGACCCGGAGTTTTTCGCCCAGGGTTATTTCGTCTACGACTCCAAGAAGTCCGGCTCGCAGACGGTTTCGCACCTGCGCTTCGGCCCCGATCCGATTCAGGCGCCCTATCTGGTGCAATCGGCCAACTTCATCGGCGTCCACCAGTTCAATTTCCTGGATCGCGGCGACGTGCTGACCCGCGCCGCGCCGGGCGCGATCGTGTTGCTCAACACCAGCCCGCACGAGCCGGAGGAAGCCTGGGATCGCATCCCCCGGCCGGTGCAGGAAGAAATCATCGCCAAGAAGCTGGAGGTCTACGGCATCAACGCCGAAAAGGTGGCCCGCGACAACGGCATGGGGACGCGCATTAACACCATCATGCAGACCTGTTTCTTCGCCATTTCCAAGGTGCTGCCGCGCGACAAGGCCATCGACAAAATCAAGTATTCGATCAAGAAATCCTACGCCCGCAAGGGCGAGGAAGTGGTGCGCAAGAATTTCGTGGCGGTGGACAATACCCTGGTCAACCTGAAACCAATTCCGGTGCCGGCGCAGGCCACCAGCACTCGGGCACTGCCGCCGGTGGTGCCGGCCAACGCGCCCGATTTCGTGCGCAACGTGACGGCGATGATGATGGCCGGGCGCGGCGACGAACTGCCGGTCAGCGCCTTTCCGGTGGACGGCACCTATCCCAGCGCCACCACCAAGTGGGAAAAGCGCAACATCTCCAACTTCGTGCCGATCTGGGAGCCGGAGATTTGCATCCAGTGCGGCAATTGCAGCATGGTCTGCCCGCACGGCGTGATCCGCTCCAAGTTCTATCACCAGCAAAGCTTGGAAAGCGCCCCCAAGGCGTTCAAGACCGCGCCCATCGACGCCCGTGGTTTCCCGGATATCCGCTATACCCTGCAAGTCTATCTGGAGGATTGCACCGGCTGTTCGCTGTGCGTGGAAGTCTGCCCGGCCAAGAGCAAGGAAAAGGTCGGCCACAAGGCGATCAACATGGCGCTCAAGGAGCCGGTGCTGGACGACGAGCGCGCCAATATCGGCTTTTTCGAGACCTTGCCGGAAGTGGATCGCGGCCGGGTCGATTTTTCGACCGTGCGCGGCGTGCAATTCTTGCCGCCGCTGTTCGAATTCTCCGGCGCCTGCTCCGGTTGCGGCGAGACCCCCTACGTCAAGCTGCTCTCGCAACTGTTCGGCGACCGGTTGCTGGTGGCCAACGCCACCGGCTGCTCCTCGATCTACGGCGGCAATCAGCCGACTACACCTTGGTCGGTCAACAGTGAGGGACGCGGCCCGGCCTGGTCGAATTCGCTGTTCGAGGACAACGCCGAATTCGGTTTGGGCTTCCGGCTGACCGCCGACATGCACCTGAACTACGCGCGCGAGCTGTTGCAGGCGCTGGCGTCCGGCATCGGCCCAGAACTGGTGGACGACTTGCTCCAAGCCGAACAGGTCAGCGAAACCGACATCCGCCGCCAGCGCGGCCGGGTGGCGGAGCTCAAACAGCGGCTCAAGGAGGTCAAGGATCCACGCGCCGCGCACCTGCTGGCCATCGCCGACCAGCTGGTCCGGCGCAGCATCTGGATCGTCGGCGGCGACGGCTGGGCCTACGACATCGGCTCCTCCGGCGTCGATCACGTGCTGGCCAGCGGCCGCGACGTGAATATCCTGGTGATGGACACCGAGGTCTACTCCAACACCGGCGGCCAAATGTCGAAATCCACCCCGATCGGCGCGGTCGCCAAGTTCGCGGCGGCCGGCAAGTCGGTCGGCAAAAAGGATCTGGCGCTGCAAGCGATCTCCTACGGCAACGTCTACGTGGCCCGGATCGCGCTAGGGGCTAACCCGCAGCAGACGTTGCTGGCCTTCCGCGAAGCCGAAGCCTACCGGGGGCCGTCGCTGATCCTGGCCTACAGCCACTGCATCGCCCACGGCATCAACATGCAGCGCGGTCTCGACCAGCAGCATCTGGCGGTGGAAAGCGGCCATTGGCCGCTGGTCCGTTACAATCCGGG
>DPWB01000306.1 GCA_003527885.1 Candidatus Competibacteraceae bacterium | reverse complement strand
CAGGATGTCGGGCTGGATGCCGATGGAGCGCAGTTCCTTGACCGAATGCTGGGTCGGCTTGGTCTTCAATTCGCCGGAGGACTGGATGTACGGCACCAGGGTCAGGTGGATGAACAGGCACAGTTCGCGGCCCAACTCCACGCCCATCTGGCGGATCGCTTCCAAAAACGGCTGCGATTCGATATCCCCGACCGTGCCGCCGATTTCGACCAGCGCGATGTCGGCCTCGCCCGCGCCCAAGCGGATGCAGCGCTTGATTTCATCGGTGATGTGGGGGATCACTTGCACCGTGCCGCCGAGATAGTCGCCGCGCCGCTCCTTGCGGATCACGTTTTCGTAGATGCGCCCGGTGGTGAAATTGTTGCGCCGGGTGGCGGTCATCGTCACGAAGCGCTCGTAATAACCCAGATCGAGATCGGTTTCCGCGCCGTCGCTGGTGACGAAAACCTCGCCGTGCTGGAAGGGGCTCATGGTGCCGGGATCGACGTTGATGTAGGGGTCCAGCTTGATCAGGGTGACCTTGAGGCCCCGCGCTTCCAGCACCGCCGCCAGCGACGCGGCGGCGATGCCTTTGCCCAAGGAGGACACCACGCCGCCGGTGATGAAAATAAATCGGGTCATGCCGGAATAAGGGTGGCTGAAAGACGCTACAAGATACCAGACAGCGTTGCCGATGGCGAATCTATGGAGGTATTTTACCCCCGGTTGCGCCCCCGAGCTTGCCCGCGTGGCCTATCATTCCACGTACCCCAGCAACGGTGTTCTCCACAGGGCGGAACCATGAATCGTTTGCCGAGCGTCCTCGTGGAGCTACGACCCTCGCGGTTGCTGGTGGGTGCGCTCGGGATCGCCCATGTGGCGGCCGGCGTCGCGGTCTTCCTGGCCGACGTGCCGGCCTGGGTCAAGCTGGGATTGAGCGCGGCTGTCGGCGCGTCGCTCGCGCGGGCGGGACTTCGCCACGGATGGAGTCGCGGCCGCGACTTTATCGCGCGCATCGAACTCGTGGACGGGCGCTGGCGCTTGGAAACTGGCGCTGGGGCCGTCGGTCGCGCCGGCTTGAGCGGCGGCTACGCCCACCCCGGCATCGTCATTCTGAACTTCCGCCTGGAAAACGGCCGACACCGGTCGCTGGCGCTGTTGCCGGACTCGGCCGATGCGGAAAGTTTGCGCCGGCTGCGGGTCTGGCTGCGAGTCTGGCGGGATACCGACACCGCCGATATTTCCACTTGAGGGTTTTGCCCTCAAGTGAGGAGTTCCCAGCGCGGGCTCCATTTCTTGCCGGCGAAATTGTCCGGTACCAGAATGGTGTCGCGTGGCGGCAAGCTATCGTTCGTCGTGGGATAATCCAGGGTGTAATGCAAGCCCCGACTTTCCTTGCGCTCCAGCGCCGAACAGATGATCAAATCCGCGACCAGAGCCAAATTACGTAGCTCGATCAGGTCGTTATTGATGCGAAAGTTGCCGTAGTACTCGGCGATTTCCCGCAGCAGCAACTCCACCCGGTGCTCGGCGCGCTGCAAGCGCTTGTCGGTGCGGACGATCCCGACGTAATCCCACATGAACCGGCGCAATTCCTGCCAGTTGTGCGCGACCACCACTTCCTCGTCGGAGTCGGTGACCCGGCTTTCGTCCCATTCCGGCAACGCGGGCGGAGCGGGGATGTCGGGCAACTGAGGAAGGATGTCGGCGGCGGCGGCGGCGGCGAACACCAAGCATTCCAGCAAGGAGTTACTGGCCATTCGATTGGCGCCGTGCAAGCCGGTGAAAGCGACTT
This sequence comes from Candidatus Competibacteraceae bacterium, assembly GCA_003527885.1. GTDB lineage: Bacteria > Pseudomonadota > Gammaproteobacteria > Competibacterales > Competibacteraceae > Competibacter_A. Next base: position 4,302 of record DPWB01000306.1, on the reverse strand, counting down.
CGCCGACGGCGTACAGCCCTTCCACATCGCTGCGGCCGGCCAGATCGGTCAGCACGCCGCCGCAGGTGTAATGCGCCGCCGGCACCACCGGCAGCGGCTGCCGGGTCATGTCGAAACCGTATTCCCGGCATTTCGCGTCGATGTTGGGGAAATGCGCGCGAATGAACTCGGCCGGTTTGTGGCTGATGTCGAGATACAGGCAATCGGCGCCCAGCCGCTTCATTTCGTGGTCGATGGCGCGGGCGACGATATCGCGCGGCGCCAGTTCCTGGCGCGGGTCGAAGTTCTGCATGAACCGGCTGCCGTCGGGCAGCAGCAACACGCCGCCTTCGCCGCGCACCGCCTCGGAAATCAGAAACGACTTCGCTTGCGGGTGATAGAGGCAGGTGGGGTGGAACTGCATGAATTCCATGTTCGCCACCCGGCAGCCGGCCCGCCACGCCATGGCGATGCCGTCGCCGGTGGAACCGTCCGGGTTGCTGGAGTACAGATAAACCCGGCTGGCGCCGCCGGTGGCCAGGACCACGACGCGCGCGGCGATCACTTCGACGTGGCCGTTCTCCCGGTTCAACACATAGGCGCCCAGGCAGCGGTTGCCGCCCAGGCCCAACTTGCGGCCGACGATCAGGTCGACGACGCTATAATGATCGTGCAGGGTGATGTTCGGATGCGCGCGGGCGCGTTGCTCCAGCGTGGTCTGAATGGCGCGGCCGGTGGCGTCGGCGGCGTGGACGATGCGCCGGTGGCTGTGGCCGCCCTCGCGGTGCAAGTGGTAGTCGGCGCTGCCTTCGGTATTGGGTTCCATGGTGAACGGGACCCCCTGTCCGCTCAGCCACTGAATTGCGGCAGGGCCGTTTTCGACGGTGAAACGGACGGCGTCGGCATGACACAAGCCCGCTCCGGCGACCAGGGTATCCTGCACGTGCGATTCGATGGAATCCCCGGCATCCAACACCGCCGAGACGCCGCCTTGGGCGTAATAAGTGCTGCCTTCGTGCAGCGGCCCCTTGGCCAGGGCGATCACGCGGGCGGTATCGGCCAGGCGCAGCGCCAGACTCAAGCCGGCCGCGCCGCAGCCGATAATCAGCACATCGGTGGAAACAGAGCAGGTCGACATGGCTTGTGAGCGACTCCTGAAATGGGGTATCGTTGCGTGAACAGTCGTCACCGGAGGTTCGAGCCGGGACCTCGATTTTATCCCGCCACCTTACTCCCACACTATAACCATATCCCGGCAGGACCGCGAACTAACGGTCGGCGCATAGGTCTACCGTTTTGATCGCATGGAGATTGCCATTGAGTCGAAAGGGGCCGGCCCAAATGGGCGAAGTTCATTTGGATCGCGATCTGGTCCAGAAGGTGCAAAAAGGCGATAAAAATGCGTTCGATCTCTTGGTGCGCAAGTACCAGCACAAGATCATCAAGCTGATTTCCCGCTATGTGCACGATCCCAGCGAAGCGCTCGACGTCTCCCAGGAAGCCTTCCTCAAGGCCTACCGGGCGCTGCCGGGCTTTCGCGGGGACAGCGCGTTTTATACCTGGCTCTATCGCATCGCCATCAACACGGCCAAGAACTATCTGGTCGCGCAGGGCCGGCGTCCCCCAGGTTCCGATATCGACGCGCAAGAAGCGGAACAATACGACGGTCCCTCCTCTCTCAAGGAATATGAAACGCCCGAGCGCTTGCTGCTCAAGGATGAAATCGCGGCGACGGTGTTTCGGGCGATCGAAGAGTTGCCGGAAGATTTACGCACGGCGATTACCCTGCGCGAGCTGGAGGGTATGAGCTACGAAGAAATCGCCCAGACCATGGGGTGTCCGATCGGCACGGTGCGTTCCCGCATTTTTCGGGCCCGGGAATCGATCGACGCCAAATTACATCCACTTTTACATTAGCTTCGAGATCGAAAGTCATGGCTGAAAAAATGACTCAAGAATCGCCGGCCTCGGCGGAAGACGAACCCAGTAGCGCGGCCAGCCAGCTTTCGGCGTTGGTCGACGGCGAGCTGGCGGATCGGGAAATCGGCTTGGTGTTGCGTCGCTTGCTGCGGGAGCAAGATGCAAAGACTCGCTGGGAGCGCTTTCACTTGATCGGCGATGTCATGCAGGGTCATTTGCCGGATGCGTTCGACCCCGGATTCGCGGCGCGCATCCGCCAGGTGATCGAGGCCGAGCCGCCGCTACGCTCCGCGGTCAAGCCGCTGTCAACGTGGTATAAACCCGTCACCGGGTTCGGGCTGGCCGCCTCGGTGGTGCTGGTCGGGCTATTCGGTCTCCAGCTGACGCAAACCGGCCCGACTTCATCCGCTCTCCTCGCTTCCCAACCGCCCGCCAGCGCCGGCCCGCCGGCCCGTGTGGCGTCCCTCATGCTCGCCGCCAAGCCGGACAACCTGCCGGCCGGCAAGAACGGCGGGCCGGTCGATGCCCGTTTGAACAATTACCTGGTCAACCATAACAACTATGCGTCCTTGAACGGCATGCACGGCATGTTGCCTTACGTGCGCATGGTCGGCTACCAGGCCGACCGTTAAGGCTTCGAATGAAGCGCCCGTTATTTCACTGCGCGCTACTGGTGTTCGCCGCCGCCGCCCTGCCCGCCAGCGGCGCCCCGCCGGTTGACGGGGAGGCCAAACGCTGGCTGGAACGGATGCTGCAAGCCACGCAGAATTTGAATTACGAGGGTACGTTTATCTATGTGCAGGGGCCGCATATCGAAGCCATGCGGATCGCTCACGGCGGCGGCGAGGGCGGCGAACGGCAGCGGCTGGTGTCCTTGACCGGCCCGACCCGAGAGATTCTGATCGGCAACGCTGGAGTTATCTCTTTGCTGCCGAAGCGGCAGACGACTTTTTCGGGGAGCGATTACCAGCACGCCCGGTTCCCCATCTCCATCCCCCGCGAACTCGGCCGGCTGGAAAACCAATACGCCTTGGTGATCGAAGGCCAGGACCGCACGGCCGGGGTCGAAACGCAGGTGGTGGCGATCAAGCCGCGGGATAGCTTGCGGTACGGTTACCGGCTGTGGTTGGATCAGCGCAACGGAATGCTGTTGCGCTCCGCGCTGCTGGATGAGAACGGCTATCCGATCGAACAGCTGATGTTCACCGATTTGCAGTTCAAACAGCAGATGGATGAAGCCATCTTCAAGCCGCCGGTCGCGGCGGACAACGCCAAGCAGTCTCTGGTGGCTTCGGTCGTTGACGGCGCGCCAGAACCGCCCTCGGGGGTGCCGGTCACTCGATCGGCCTGGACCGTGGCGCGCTTGCCGGATGGCTTTAGCAAGATCCTGCACAACCGCTTTACGGAAAGCTCGGGCCGACATCCGACCGAGCACATGGTGTTCGCCGACGGTTTGGCGACGGTTTCGGTGTTCGTGGAACGCTTGAACGGCGCTGCGCCCTTGTTGGAGGGGAGTTCTCGGCTCGGCTCGATGAACGCCTTCGGGAGCCACTTGGACGATTACCAGGTGGTCGTGGTGGGCGAAGTGCCGGCCGCGACCGTCCAAACCATCGCGGCCTCGATTTCATACGATCCCCAGCTCCCCGGGAAGCCGGCCGGGGAAGAGGGTAAGCCGTGATCGAAGAGCGCGCGGTTGTGACGGAAACCGGGCGAGGCTATGTTTGGTTGGACATCCAGCGCCGCACGGCGTGCGGCGGCTGTGAGGCGGGTGGCGGCTGCGGGACGGCGACGCTGGCGAAGCTCTGGAGCGGCAAGCGACTGCGGGTGCGGGCGCTGTCCGAACTGCCGCTACAGCCCGGCGATGCAGTGGTGGTCGGCATGGCCGACGGGATATTGCTGCGCGGCGCCTTGCTGGCCTATCTACTGCCGGTAGTTTTGTTGCTGGTCGGAGCCCTCCTGGGCCGAGCCGCGTTCGCCGCGGCGGGCGAGGAGCCGGTGGTGTTGTCCGGCCTGCTGGGGTTGGGGCTGGGTTTTCTGGTGGTGCGGGCGCTGGCGCGACGCTTTCGGGACGATCCCCGCTATCAGCCGGCAGTATTGCGTCGTACGAGTGCAACCGCCGTTCAGGCTCATGTGATTTCTTCGTCTTGATGACGTTATAATCCCCCGCGGTTTAAACACGTATCGCGAGCCTCCGCGCCCGAGTGGCGGCGGAGGCTTTGCTTATTTGACGCGCACCGGGGCGGTGGCGCCGCAAGCTGGCCCAGCGACCGAGATGCCTGTGGAATTCATGGATCACATTCGTAATTTTTCGATCATCGCGCACATCGACCACGGCAAATCGACGCTTGCCGACCGCTTCATTCAAAGCTGCGGCGGCTTGAGCGAGCGGGAAATGGCCGAGCA
>DPWB01000375.1:12333-28044 GCA_003527885.1 Candidatus Competibacteraceae bacterium | reverse complement strand
AGACCCACGGCTGCCAGATGAACGAATACGACTCCGCCAAGATGGCGGATGTCTTGCTCGAAGCCCACGGCCTGGAGCGCACCGAAGACCTCGCGCAAGCCGACGTGTTGCTGCTGAATACCTGTTCCATCCGGGAAAAAGCCCAGGAAAAGGTATTTTCGCTGCTCGGCGTCTGGAAGCGTTTGAAGGCCGAGCGACCGGAGCTGGTCATCGGCGTCGGCGGCTGCGTCGCCAGCCAGGAAGGCGCGCTGCTGCGCGAGCGGGCGCCCTGTGTCGATGTGGTGTTCGGCCCGCAAACCCTGCACCGCTTGCCGGAGATGCTGGCGGCGGTCTGGACCGAGCGCCGGCCCGTGGTCGATGTCTCCTTCCCGGAAATCGAAAAATTCGACCGGCTGCCGGCGCCGCGCGCCGAAGGACCGACCGCCTTCGTCTCGATCATGGAAGGATGCAGCAAATATTGCACGTTTTGCGTGGTGCCTTACACCCGCGGCGAGGAAGTCAGCCGCCCGTTCGAGGACGTGCTGGCCGAAGCTGGCGCGCTGGCCCGCCAGGGCGTGCGCGAAATCAACTTGCTCGGCCAGAACGTCAACGCCTATCGCGGGCCGACCGCCGATGGCGAAACCGCCGATCTGGCGTTGCTGATCGAACATGTCGCCGCCGTACCCGGCATCGAGCGCATCCGCTACACCACCTCGCATCCCGTCGAATTCTCCGACCGGCTGATCGAGGTCTACGCCCGCGTGCCGCAACTGGTCAGCTATCTGCACCTGCCGGTGCAAAGCGGCTCCGACCGCATTCTGGCGCTGATGAAGCGCGGCCACACCGCGCTCGAATACAAAGCCAAGATCCGCAAATTGCGCGCGGTTCGGCCCGATCTCAGCCTGTCCTCGGATTTCATCGTCGGCTTTCCCGGTGAAACCGACCGGGATTTCGAAGCGACGCTGGCGTTGATCGAAGACGTCGGCTTCGATCACAGTTTCAGTTTCCTCTACAGCGCCCGCCCCGGCACGCCCGCCGCCAACCTGCCCGACCCCACGCCGCTGGCGGTGAAGAAAGAGCGGCTGGCCCGCTTGCAGGCCCGCATCGAACAGAACGGACAAGAGATCAGCCGCCGGATGGTCGGCGGCGTACAGCGCGTACTGGTCGACAAACCCTCACGCAAGGACGGCCGCCAACTGTCCGGCCGCACCGAAAACAACCGGGCGGTCAACTTCGACGGCCCCGGCGGGCTGATCGGCCATTTCGCCGAGGTCGCCATCACCGAAGCCTTGCCCAATTCCTTGCGCGGCCGGTTGCTGGCCTGCCCCGAATTGCCGGCCGCCGCCCTGAAGCAAGCCAGTTGATGAGCGCGCCCGTCGCCCCTGTCCCGATCCCGAACGCCGCCCCCAAATTCCAGGATTTACTGCTGGAACCCGCCGACAACGAGCGTTTGGCCCGGCTGTGCGGCCAACTGGACGAACATCTGCGTCAGATCGAGCGCCGGTTGGGGGTGGAGATCAACAATCGCGGCCACCAGTTCCGGGTGGTCGGCGAACCCCGGACGGTCGCGGTCGCGGTCGCGGTGCTGGAAGCCTTGTATCGCGCCACGCGGGACGAAACGCTGACGCCGGCGCAAGTTCACCTGTTCCTACAGGAAGCCGGCGCCGACGGCTTGGCCGAGAGTGCGGACGCGGAAACGGACGAGGTCATCATCCGCACCCGGCGCGGCCTGATTCGCGGGCGCGGCCCCAACCAGCAGCGCTACCTGTGGAACATCCAGCACCACGACCTCAACTTTGGCGTCGGCCCCGCCGGCACCGGCAAAACCTATCTGGCGGTCGCCTGCGCCGTGGACGCGCTGGAGAGCAACGCGACCCGGCGGCTGGTGCTGGTGCGGCCGGCGGTGGAAGCCGGCGAGCGGTTGGGTTTCCTGCCCGGCGACATGGCCCAGAAAATCGACCCTTACCTGAGACCGCTTTACGACGCCTTATATGAAATGCTGGGCTTCGAGCGGGTCGCCAAGCTGATCGAACGCAACGTGATCGAGGTCGCGCCGCTGGCTTTCATGCGCGGCCGGACCCTCAACGATTCCTTCATCATCCTCGACGAGGCCCAGAACACCACGGTGGAGCAGATGAAAATGTTTCTGACCCGGATCGGCTTCGGCTCGACGGCGGTGGTCACCGGCGACGTGACCCAGGTGGACTTGCCGCGCAACGTCCAGTCCGGCCTGCGCCAGGTGTTGCAGGTTCTCAAGGAGGTGGAAGGGATCAGCACGACGCTCTTCAACGCCCGCGACGTGGTGCGACACCCGTTGGTGCAGCGCATAGTCGGCGCCTACGCCCGCTACGAACAGGACCACCCCACATGAGCTTGGAACTGGATCTACAGGTCGCTCTGGACATGCCCGGCTTACCGGCCAAAACGGACTTGCGCCGCTGGGCGGAAGCCGCGCTGGCCGGCGCGAACTATCAAAAAGACGCCGAGCTGACCATCCGCATCGTCAACGAAGCCGAAAGTACGGCCCTAAACGAGACCTACCGCCGCAAGCAGGGGCCGACCAACGTGCTGTCTTTTCCGTTCGAATCCCCGCCCGAAGCGGAAAGCTCGCTGTTGGGCGACATCGTGATCTGCGCGCCGGTAGTGCTGCGCGAGGCCGTCAGCCAGGGCAAAACCCTGGCGGCCCACTGGGCGCATCTGGTGGCGCATGGCGTTTTGCACCTGCTGGGCTATGATCATGACGAGGAACAGGCCGAAGCCATGGAATCTCTGGAAATCCATATTCTGCGGGGACTCGGCTATCCCGATCCCTATGGAGACCCGCAAGACTCATGAGCGAAGAACGATCCGACACGAGCCATAAACCGTCATGGCTGGAACGTTTGAGCCTCGCCCTGACCGGCGAACCCAAGGACCGGGAGGCACTGCTCGAATTGCTGCGCGACGCCCAGCAGCGAGCGCTGCTGGACCCCGAAGCACTGAAAATGATGGAAGGCGTCATGCGGGTATCGGAAACCCAGGTGCGCGATGTCATGATTCCCCGCGCCCAGATGGTGGTGTTGGAAGACGACTGGAGCCTGGAACGCCTCATCGCCGAAGTCGTCGAATCCGGTCACTCCCGGTTCCCGGTGATCGGTGACAACAAGGACAACGTCGTCGGCATCCTGATCGTCAAGGACCTGCTGATCCACGCGTTCGACCGGCGCGAAGATTTCGACTTGCGCGCCCTGTTGCGACCGGCCAAGTTCATCCCGGAAAGCAAGCGCCTGAACATCCTGCTCAACGAGTTTCGCAGCAACCGCTTTCACATGGCCATCGTGGTCGACGAATATGGCGGGGTGGCCGGGGTGATCACCATCGAGGATGTGCTGGAGGAAATCGTCGGCGAGATCGACGACGAGCACGACACCTCGGACGGCGAAAACGCTTTTATCCGCCGGCAGGGAGATGCGTTCATCGTCAAGGCCCTCACGCCGGTCGAGGACTTCAACCAGTATTTTCAGGCCGAACTGAGCGACGAAAAGGCCGACACCATCGGCGGCTTGGTCATGGTGGAACTGGGCCGGTTGCCCAAGAGCGGCGAAACGGTCGATCTGGAACGCTTTCATTTCCGGGTATTGCGCGCCGACAACCGGCGCATCCATCTGCTGGAACTGACGTTGCGGGCCGACAGCCAGGAAAACCCTCTTCCCGCCGCCAAATCATCGGAAGCCTGATCCTTTTGGCGCCGTCCGTCCACGACCGCAAAGGGTGTCTGCTCGCCTCCGGTCCGCTCGCCAGGAGCGAGAAGGCTCGATTGTCCCTGGGTCAGCCGCAGAGCCATTAGCCCGCCCCCGTCACCCGCCATGCCGACACTCGCTCATCCTCGCCCCCCGATTGCGGACGCGCTGGCGCTCATCGCGGGCGCGCTGATGCCGCTGGCGTTCGCGCCGTTCGGCTATTGGCCGCTGGCGATCCTGTTACCCGCCGTTTTGCTCTGGAGTTGGGAGGAGGCGACCCCGCGCCGGGCCGCGCTGCGCGGCGGGCTGTTCGGGCTGGGGATGTTCGGGTTCGGCATCTGTTGGGTTTACATCAGCCTGCACGATTACGGCAATGCGCCGGCCCCGTTCGCGGCGCTGGCCACCTTCCTCATGGTGGCCGTGATGGCGCTTTACCCCGCGCTGGCCGGCTGGCTGCTCGGCCGCTGGGCGCCGCCGGGTCCGGCGCGCTGGTTGCTGGTCTTTCCTGCGGTGTGGGGGCTGCTGGACTGGATCAGAAGTTGGTTGTTGACCGGCTTTCCCTGGCTGGCCGTGGGCTATAGCCAAACCGATACGCCGCTCGGCCAACTGGCGCCCTACCTCGGTGTGTTCGGAATCGGTTGGGCGGTCCTGTTTAGCGCCGGTTTGCTGTTGGCTATCCTGCACGCGCCTGACGGACGCCGGCGGCTGATGTGGCTGGGGCTGCTGGCAGGGTTGTGGTTGGGCGCTCGGGTTTTGGGAACGGTGGACTGGGTAGAACCGGCCGGCCCGCCGCTGCGCGTCGTTCTGGTTCAAGGCAACATCGCGCAAGATCTGAAATGGCGGCCCGATCATTTGGATCAGACCCTAGAGAGTTACGTTCAACTTAGTTTGCCGGAACACGGCCACCGCGATGTGATCGTTTGGCCGGAAACGGCCATTCCCGCTTTTTATCAAGAGGTCGCGCCGTTCTTGGAGGTGCTGGGCGAAAAGGCCCGGCAAGATCGGGTCGACTACCTCATCGGCATCCCGACTGGCTCGTGGGAAAGCAAAGCCTTTCACAACAGCGTGCTGGGCATCGGCCAGTCGATCGGCTTCTACCACAAACGCCGGCTGTTGCCATTCGGTGAATACCTACCGCTGCGAGGGCTCTTGCTGTTTTTCCGCGATTGGGTGGCGATCCCGATGGCCGATTTTCTCCCCGGTGAACGCGATCAACCGCTGCTGCGCGCCGGTGGCCAGCCAGTCGGAATTTCGATCTGTTTCGAGGCGGTATTCGGCAGCGAAATCCGGCGGGCGCTACCCGAGGCCACGTGGTTGCTCAACCTCAGCAACGATGCTTGGTTCAAGGATTCCCTGGCCCCGCGCCAGCACCTGCAAATCGCCCGGATGCGCGCCCTGGAATCGGCCCGTTACATGGCCCGCGCCACCAACACCGGCATTTCAGCCCTCATCGACGAGCGCGGCCGGATCGTGGCCCGAGGGGGTTTATTTCAGGCCGAGGTCGTTCGCGGCGAGTTACAGCCGCTGCGCGGCGCGACGCCTTATGTCAGGTTCGGAGATTGGCCGGCGGTGAGCTTGATGGTATTGTCGCTGCTGTCGGGCCTGATCTCAGTCAGGCGCAAGCGCGCCACGCCCCATGAGCGATAAGCGAAACAGCCATTCAGCCCATTGCTGCGCCCACCAAAACCGGGGCGGCCCACGAGAAGGCCCGCGGGTTGCCTTGGCGCATTGTTGCCTGCTAGGGGCGATCGGCGCGATCGGCGCGCTGCTGCTCCTGGCGAGCTGCACCAGCACCGCACCGCCGCGCAACATCAACGACGCTTGCGCCCTTTTTGCGGGAAACGACGACTGGTTTGCCGGCGCCAGCGCGGCCAGCCGACGCTGGGGCGTTCCACTCCCGCTGCTGCTGGCGATCATCCACCAAGAATCGGCCTTTCGCGCCGACGCCCAACCGCCGCGCCTCAAGGGTTTGGGAGGGCTGCCCGGCCCCCGTCCATCGTCCGCCTTCGGCTACAGCCAAGCGCTGGATGGAACTTGGGAGCGCTACAAAGCCGCGACGGGCCATCGCGGCGCCGACCGCGACGACTTTGCCTCGGCGGTGGACTTCATCGGCTGGTACGTCGATCAAACCGCGCGCTACAACGGCATCGCCAAGAATGACGCCTACAACCACTATCTGGCCTACCACGAAGGCCAGGACGGTTTCGCCAAAGGCACCTACCGGAGAAAAGCGTGGCTGCCCGAACGGGCGCGCCGGGTGCGCCAACAGAGCGAACGCTATCGCGCCCAACTGGCCCGCTGCGAGCCACAGCTGGCGACGCTCCCCTAAACTTGGCGCGCGGCCGGGACTTTTATCGGCGGCGTTTTGCAATCGCCAATAAAAAACCGCCAGCGAATCCGGCTGGCGGTAAAGTACAGGATATTGAGCTTAAAACACGCTTCGCTGTAGAAACTAGCTTCAGCGGCCGTCAGTAAACTGCAAACCGCCGCCGGGGTAAATCAGGACGATTTGTAACCCGATAAGGGTTTTTACTTAATTCCTCCGATAACCGTCGCTGCTAGAGGTCCCCGGCAACCCGCACAAACCCCGTGCCTTCACAAACCGGGCAAGGCTCGATCAGGGCGGGCGCATGAAAAACCACGCGCTCGCCGCACTGCTCGCAGCGGAGCGTTCCGGGTCCGGTCACTTCGCCGCTGCGATAGTGCTCCGCCTGGGTTTCCTCCAGCAACGCGGCCCCGAAAGCCGAAAGCTCCAAGCGCGACTGGTCCACGCCGCGCCGGAAAAAATCCAACAACCGCTCCTCGATCAATTCCAGATCGAAGCGCATCCACTCTTTCAGATCGCGCCCGGTCGTCGCCAAATAATAGCCGGCATCTTCCAGATCGCGCCTCAGGTAACCACCGATCAAGCGGGCCTCTTCCCGCGTCAACTCGCCCAGTTCCACCGCTTTTTCCGCCGCGTGCTCGATGCTGGCGCTCAACTGTGGAAAGGCGGCCTTCTCGGCCTGTTCGAATTCTTCCAAACGACTCCTGGCTCGCTCCATCATTTGCTGGTAGGCCCGAGCGAGCCGGTTGCCTTGCAGGGGTTCGGTCATGTCGTATCTCCTGAGCTGGGCCGCAACCTCAAAAAAACCGCCCCGTGTGGGGACGCGCTGGTCCATTCTAACGGCGATTCCGCTCCGCAGCTTGGCTCGCGGGCTTGAAAAATTAGGTATGCTTAGCATGGCGTGGGCGTGGGGCCGATCCGGCTTAGCGTCTCCATTTCAATCGAAGGGAAAGATTCTCGCACCGTGACACCGTGGCCTTTTAAAACCCGGGACATCCCCAATCTCATCACCAGCCTACGGATCTTGCTCGTACCCCCTTTTTTGTGGCTCCTCGTGCAAGAGCGCTACGGGACGGCCTTACTGTTATTCGTCGTCGCCGGCGTTTCCGATGCGCTGGACGGCTTCCTGGCCAAGTATTATGGCTGGACCAGCGAACTGGGCGGCCTGCTCGATCCGATCGCCGATAAACTGTTGCTGATCGGGGCGCTTCTGGTGCTGGCCTGGTTGCACGAACTGCCGTCCTGGCTGGTCGCGCTAGCGATCCTGCGCGATGCGTTCATCGTCGCCGGCGCGATCGGCTATCATCTGCTGGTCGAACGCTTCCAAGGCAGACCTTTACTGATCAGCAAGTTGAATACCTTGCTGCAACTGGTGCTGGTCTTTGCGGTCATCGTCAATTATGGGGTGTTCGCCCTGCCGTCCTGGCTGCTGACCGGCTTGATCTACCTGACCGCTCTGACGACCGCCTGGAGCGGGGTGGCTTATGTCTGGCAATGGGGCCGACTGGCGTGGGACGCGAGGCGGGACAAATCCCCGTCCGGCGTGTGAAAGCGGCCGTGAAGCTCAGCTTTTCAGCAGCTCGCAAGAGGCCCGGTAGGCTTCCGCCAGCGCGGTCATATAGGCATCGTTGATTTGGTTGGGTTCCAGATCCAGCATGTCGAGCGCGCTCCAATCGCAGCGCTCGTAAGCCAGGGTACAGGCCAAAATCCGGCCCAGCGGCCCCTTGTGCTGCAAAAGAGCGTCGTTGATTTCCTCTTCCAGCGGCAAGCTTTTCAAAACCAGCTCCATCGGCGCTTGGGTGATGGCGTCCAGCACCGACAACAACCCCACCGTGTAGCCGCTTTCCTTTTGCGGGATCCGCATGGCCTCGGCCAGCAGCTCGCACATTTTGGCCCGCTCCAAAGCGACGGTGATCAAATCGCTGCGGTGCTGGTCGAGGTTGGCCAGAGAAATCAACGTGGCCCAAACCCGGACATTTTTGGTGCCCAGCAGCACGATGGCGCGCTGGATCGAGTCGATGCGGCGGGCCAGGTTGAAATAAGCCGAATTGATGTAGCGCAGTAATTTGTAGCTCAGTGAAACATCCTGCCTGATCAGCGCTTCGATGGCCTTGAGATCGATTTCGGGCTGGTGCAGCTTGGCCACCAGTTGCAATACGACCAATTGGTTGGCGGGCACCACGCCGCCGAACTTGAGCATCTTGGGCTGGGAAAAGTGATAACCCTGAAAAAAATCGAATTTCAGGCTTTGACACAGTTCCTGGACGGCCTGGGTTTCGATGCATTCCGCCATCAAGGCGACGCCGCGCTGGCGCAACAGCGGCACCAGGCGCCGCACCTCCTGTTCCGGGGTCGTCAGCATGTCGATCTTGACGCAATCCGCGATCTCCAGCAGCGCCTGATAGGCGTCGTTGTCCGTATAATCGTCGAGGACGAAGCGGTGGCCCTGCTGGCGCAGTTTGCGCAAGGCTTCGACCAGCGGCTCGTCCACCACGATATTGCCGGTGACCTCGAACATCAGTTGCGGCGACGCGAACATTTCCAGATAGCCGCCGACCACAAAATCGCGGGCGACGTTGATGAAGGCCTTGTGCGGTCCGACCACCTGTTCGAGACCGACTTCGGTCACCGTGTTCAAGACGATCTGCGAGGTGGCGATTTCGGCGTCGAGAAACTGCGCGGAGTCCGCTCCGGCGGTCTGCCGGTAAAATAATTCGTAGCCTTCCACCTGAAAGTCGCGGTTGTAGATGGGCTGGCGAGCGAAGTAGATTTCCGTCATGAACGTGCCTCAATCGGAGCGGCGCTGATTCGATAAATTGTACCAGAAAAGGAACAAAACTCCGCCATGACAAATGATCGGGCCTAGCCACCCAAACGCCATGCCGGCATCGACTCCCCCGGAAGCCGCTTTCACCCGTCCCGTGCGCCAATCGCGCGGCGCGTCAGACCGTGTTAGGCGCACCCGCCCCCACGCTCGCTCTTGGCTGGTCCGAACCGTTTCAACGTCCTTTTCGTGAGGAATAGTACATGCTTCGCGGGTCACAAACACGCTTCTGGTCGATCGTGGGATTGGTTTTTCTGGGCGGGATTTACCTGCTGGCCCCCGTGCTGACCCCGTTTCTGTTTTCGGCGCTGCTCGCTTATCTGGGCGATCCGCTGATCGACTGGCTGGAAACGCACAAAATCTCGCGTTCCTGGGCGGTGACGCTGGTGTTCGGCGCCTTGCTCCTGCTGGTTTTGGTGTTGTTGCTGCTGCTCATCCCGCTTTCGGCACACCAGTTCAAAGCGCTCATGCAGCGCCTGCCGACCTATGTCGATTGGTTTCAAGCCAGTATCCTGCCGTGGCTGCGGGATACGCTGGGCCTCGATCCAGAGATGTTCGATCTGGGCTACCTGCGAACGCAACTGACGGCTTACGCGCAGGAAATCGGCCATCTGGCCAGCGGCCTGATGGAATCCTTTCGGGCCTCCTACACCGCCGTCTTCAACTGGCTGGCCAATCTGGTGCTGGTCCCCGTGGTGACCTTTTATTTCCTGCGGGACTGGGATGAGTTGGTCGCCAAGCTTCATGCCATGGTGCCACGGCGCATCGAACCGACGGTGAGCCGCTTGGCGCAAGAGTCGGACGAGGTGATCGGCGCGTTCCTGCGCGGCCAGTTCATCGTGATGGGGGCGCTGGGGATCATGTACTCGGCGGGGCTAGCGATCGTGGGCTTGGAGTTCTCGCTGCTGATCGGGCTGTTGGCGGGGCTGGTCAGCTTCGTGCCTTATCTGGGCCTGATCGTCGGCATCGCCGTCGCCAGCGTCGCCGCCGTGCTGCAATTCCAAAACTACCTCAGCATCGTCCCGGTGCTGGTCGTGTTCGGGGTCGGTCAGCTGATCAGCGATTTTATCCTGACGCCGCGACTGGTCGGCGACCGTATCGGCTTGCATCCGGTGGCCGTACTGTTTGCGGTGCTGGCCGGAGGTCATCTGTTCGGCTTCTTCGGCATTTTGCTGGCGCTGCCGATCGCGGCGGTCATCGCGGTGGTGCTGCGCCACGCCCACGACGAATACCTGCAAAGCAGGTTCTATCGCCAATAACGCGGCGAAACTCTCCCGCGCCGCACGGAACCCACATGATTCGCTTGATAACGCTTTTTTCCCTGCTTGGCCTACTCCCCATCAGCGCCTGCATCCCGCAGGAGTTCAAGGCGACGCCTCACGCGCTGAATCGCCGGCTCGATCCCGGGGAGCGCTATCAAGGCATCCGGCTGCTCGGCGCTTTACGGCTGGCGGACGCCGAGATCGCGGGCTCGCGGCTGTGCGGTTTGTCCGGGTTGACCTGGGACGACGCCGCGGGCGTGTTGTACGCGATTTCCGACCGAGGCGCGCTCTTCCATTTGTCCCCGGTTTTCGATGAGCGAGGCTATCTGAGCGACCTGAAGGTGCTGGCCGCCCACCCCTTACAAAACGCGGCGGGCCAGCCGCTGGGTCGGCCTTTCAACGACAGCGAAGGCTTGGCCCTCCGTCATGGCGATCCCCGCAGTCCGGGCGATACCGAGCTGCTGGTCTCGTTCGAGACCAGACCGCGCTTGGTCCGCTACGACCCGAGCGGCCGTTGGCTGGGTGAAGTCCCTCTGCCCGCCGCGCTGCGCAACGTCGCCAACTACCGCGACAGCAACCAATCGCTTGAGGCGGTCGCCATCGACCCGCAACGGGGCATTTTGACCGGCTCCGAAATCGCGTTACGCAACGATCCAGAAGGGTTGATCCGAATTTTTTCCACCCGCGGCCGTTTCTGGCTCTATCCGCTCGGCAGCGCGCCCGGCAGCGCGCTGGTGGCGATGGAAGCGCTACCGGACGGCGGTTGGCTGACCCTGGAACGCGCCTTCGTCTCGGCCTTTCAGCCTTTCACCATCAGCCTGCGCCGGACCGAACCGCCGCTTCGGGGGACAACCGGGTTGCTCAAGGTCGACGCTGTAGCGGTGTTCAACAGCGACCAGGACTGGCTGTTGGATAATTTCGAAGGACTGGCCCGCCATCGCGAGCGGCGGTTTTTCATGGTCAGCGACGACAACTGCAACGGTTGGCAAAGCACTTTACTGGCCTATTTCGAACTGCTGCCTTTCCATGCCGAACCCCAGCGGCCTTGAAAGCGCCGCCCGCCCGACCGGCCGGGCTTCTTGCGGCGCCCGGTTCGGCGATTTTGAAAAACCCATCAAACGCCGCTCCCGACCCCGCACGGCGAGCCGGCCGACCATTTCCGAACCCGTTGCCGCGCAAACCCTGAATGGGTTGACAAAGATACTGACAAGCTTCAGTATTTCGGGCTTAAATACGTTTTCGCTTTTTGCGGTCACGCCCAGGTTGCTGTTGGTCGTACTTAAAAATACCTTGAATATACAGCTCTCACTCTGACCGGCGCCAGCGAAACGTCGCCCCCACTAAAGCGGTTATTCGGAGGTTACCCGATGGAAGAGGTCGTCATCGTTGCAGCCGCCAGGACTGCGATCGGCACTTTCATGGGTTCGCTGTCGACGGTCGCGGCCAACATTCTAGGCGCCAAAGTCATCGAGCACTTGCTGGGCAAAACCGGTGTCGAACCGGCGCGGATCGACGAAGTCATTTTAGGGCAGGTCCTCACTGCGGGAACTGGCCAAAACCCCGCGCGAACCGCGGCGCTGAATGCCGGTTTACCCGTCGAAGTCCCCTGCCTGAACATCAACAAGGTGTGCGGCAGCGGGCTCAAGGCGGTACATCTGGCGTACCAATCCATCCGCGACGGCGACAACCGCACCGTCATCGCCGGCGGCCAGGAAAACATGAGCCTGTCTCCGCACCTGCTGCTCGGCTCGCGGCGCGGCGCCACCATGGGCGACGCCCGGCTGGTGGACTCCATGCTGAACGAAGGCCTGCATTGCGCCATCAACCATTATCACATGGGCATCACCGCCGAGAATATCGCCGCCCAGTGGAACATCTCGCGCGAAGAGCAGGACGCCTTCTCCGCCGCTTCTCAGGATAAAGCGTTGGCCGCGATCAGCGCCGGCCGGTTCAAGGGCGAGATCGTGCCGATCCAGATCCCGCAGCGCAGGGGCGACCCGCTGGTGTTCGACACCGACGAGTTTCCCCGCGCCGGCACCACCGCCGCCGCGTTGGGCAAGCTGCGACCGGCCTTCAAGCAGGATGGCACCATCACCGCCGGCAACGCGTCGGGCATCAACGACGGCGCCGCCGCCGTCTTGGTCATGACCGCCGGCGCGGCGCGCGAGCTGGGCCTGCAACCGCTGGCGCGGATCGCCGCTTACGCCAAGGCCGGCGTCGACCCGAAAATCATGGGTACCGGCCCGATTCCCGCGTCTCGCGCCTGCCTGAAGAAAGCCGGGTGGACGGTGCAGCAACTGGACTTGATCGAATCCAACGAGGCTTTTGCCGCCCAGGCCATCTCCGTCAATCGGGAAATGGGCTGGGATACTGCTAAAGTAAACGTCAACGGCGGCGCCATCGCACTGGGTCACCCGATCGGCGCCTCCGGCTGCCGCATCCTGGTCAGCCTGCTGCACGAGATGGTCCGCCGCGACGCCAAGAAGGGTTTGGCGACCCTGTGCATCGGCGGCGGCCAAGGCGTCGCCCTCGCCGTCGAGCGCGATTAGCCAGCCGCGAAAATCGTTCTTTTATACCCACAACAAACCCGAGGAGGGAAATAGCATGTCTAAAGTCGCAGTCGTCACGGGCGGTATCGGCGGTTTGGGGACGGCCATGTGTCAAGCGTTGGCCAAAGCGGGCCGGAAGGCAGTGGCCGTCGATTACAGCGGCCTCAAACCCGAAGCCGTCGACAAATGGAAAGCCGACCGTAAGGCGGAAGGTCTCGATATCCCCGTTTATCTGGCGGACGTGACCAGCTTCGAATCCTGCGCCGACGTGTGCAAAAAGATCGAGGCGGAAGTCGGCCCGATCGAAATTCTGGTCAATAACGCCGGCATCACCCGCGACGCCATGTTCCACAGAATGACTCCAGAACAATGGGATCAGGTCATCAAGACTAACCTGTACAGCGTTTTCAACATGAGCAAGCAGGTGTACGAGGGGATGACCTCGCGGGGCTGGGGTCGCATCGTCAACATCGCCTCGGTGAACGGCCTGCGCGGCCAAGCCGGTCAGACCAACTACTCCGCCACCAAGTCGGGCATTTACGGTTTCAATAAAGCGCTGGCGCAAGAATGCGTCAAGAAGGGCGTGACCGTTAACTCGATTTCACCGGGCTACATCGGCACCGAAATGGTGCGGGCCATCAAGCCGGAAGTGTTGGAAAAAGTCATCGCCGGTATCCCGGTGGGCCGCTTGGGCGAGCCTTCCGAAATCGCGCGCACCGTCGTTTTCCTGAGCTCCGAGGACGCCGGCTACATCACGGGCGAAGATATCACGGTTAACGGTGGTCTTTACTACCACACCTAACGTTCGATTCGCGCGGCGCTACCCTAGCGGTGGCGCCGCCGTTTTTTTCCAGATTTATCATGAGCGAACCGCGCATCATCAAGAAATACCCGAACCGGCGGCTTTATGACACGGCCGTCAGCAGCTACATCACGCTTGAAAACGTCAAGCAGCTGGTGTTGGAGCGCGCCGATTTTCAGGTGATCGACGCCCGGACCAACTCCGATATCACGCGCGGCATCCTGTTGCAGATCATCAGCGAACAGGAAGAGCAAGGCAATCCGATCTTCACCACGGAAGTGCTGGCGCACATCATCCGCTTTTACGGCGACACCCTTCAGGGCATGATGGGCAATTATCTGGAAAAAAGCCTGCAAGCCTTCGTGGACCAGCAGCACCTGTTCCGGGAACAGATGCGCACCTTCATCGGCAAGAACCCGTTGGCCATGATGACCGAACTGGTGGAGCACAATCTGTCATTGTGGAAAAGCGTCAACGAGCGACTGCAACAGTATGCGCCGCCCCCACCCGGCGATTCTCTCCCTTCCCCTCACCAATCCCCCATCTCGGCCGAAACCTCCACACCTTCGACCGCCAAACCGGAAAAACTTGGCAAGGAACGAAAAAACAAGAAAGAGCGAGGCTGAAAGTCCGTATTTCCAGCCCGTGCGTGGCCTACGGCAATCTTGTCCTTGGAAAGTTACCGGGCTAACAGCCAATCGGCGATGGCCGGTGGAATTTCGCGTTGGGCGCGACCGCTGACATAGATGCCGATATGGCCGCCCCGGAACGACAGTTCCGAATAGTCCCGGCTATCGTGCAAGCCCGCCAGCGCCTTGGACGCCGCAGGCGGCACCAGGTGGTCTTGGGTCGCGTAGACGTTCAGTATCGGCATCGTCAAACGGTGCAAATCCACCCGCCGGTCACCGATGACCACCTCGCCCCTGATTAGCTTGTTGCGCTGAAAGAAATCCTTGGCGAATTGGCGGAACGCCTCCCCGGCCTGATCGGGGCTGTCGTTGATCCATTTTTCCATCCGTAAAAAATTCTTCAGCGCGCCGACATCATCCAAGATGTCCACCAAGTCCACGTATTTCTGGCCGGCCAGCCGGAACGGGCTCAGCGACAGGAAGGCGAAATTCAGCATCGCGCCCGGCAGGTTGCCGAGAGTGTCGATCAGCAAATCGATGTTGACGTGGCGGATCAGATGGGTCAGCAGATTGTCCGGCGTGTGAAAATCCACCGGGGTCACCATGGTGACCAGGTTGCGGACCTTCTCCGGATAAAGCGCCGAAAAACACAAGCTCAAGGCGCCGCCCTGACAGACGCCCAGCACGTTGATGGACTCTTGCTGGCAGCGCTCGCGCAGGTGATCGACGCAGTGGGCGATGTAGCGGTGGATGTAGTCGCCGAGCGTCAACCCCCGGTCGCCGGCATCCGGGTAGCCCCAGTCGATCAGATAGACATCCACGCCGGCCTCCAACAACCCCCGGATCATGGAGCGATCTTCCTGAATATCCATCATGTAGGGCCGGTTGACCAGCGCGTAGACGATCAGCAGCGGGATGGGGCGCGGCTGCGCGACACGTGGCTGATAGCGGTACAGCGTCAGCTTGTCCTCCCGGTACACCGCGTCGCGGGGCGACACGCCCGCTTCGATCTCACCGATGTTGCGCAGGGTTTCCATGCCCTCGGTCAGACGGGCGTGGTAGCCTTGGATTTCCTCGACGATTCTTTCGGGGGTCAGGCCGATCATGAGCGGGTTTCTCCTTTCGGATAGCAGCCCAACAGGCTGTTGAACAAGCGGCCGTTGAGTTCGCTGTAGTCGATGCCGCGCAACATCTGCCCGTAGGTTTTCTCGTTGCAATCCACCCACAGGTTGTACAACTCGCGCAGGCTGTCGATGTGCTTGCCGGCATTGGCCCGCTCGTGCAACTGTCGCTCCATCAGGTCCAGCGCCGCCTTGGCGGACTGACGCAACAAGTCAAGATATTGGTTCTGGACCTGTTGGTAGCTTTGCCAAGCCTCGTCGCCACCCTCCGCCGGCGGGCCTTTGAGCCCCAGGGAGGCAGTGGATTGCCGCCATAAATCCATCATCTGCGTCCAGAGCTGAGCCAGCTCCGGGTTGGCGCGCGGATCGCCCGACGCTTCGATGGTCGCGGTCTTGAACTGGTCGAAATGTTGTCGCAGTACCGCGCCCCAGTCGCCGCCCTCCCGCTGGAGCTGGTCGTGGAACTGCGTTGAAAAGGCGGACATCTGTTCGCCGAAGGC
>DPWB01000375.1:0-12056 GCA_003527885.1 Candidatus Competibacteraceae bacterium | reverse complement strand
GTGTCGGTTGGCTCGGTCATGGCAATGGCGTCTGGAAAGTGCGAAGGCCCGCTAAGTATAGTCGGCGTATCCGCCTCCCGCCGGCAAAGATCGCAAAGCGCTCTTCGCTCACGGTGAATCGGGCTTCCCGACCGGCAGCTTCTGCGCGATGGCCTCGGCCCGGATTTGTTTGAGCCGCGCCCGCAACTGCGCTTGCTGGTTCGGGGAGGCGCCACCGCGCCGCAGCCCGAGCTCCAACTGTTCGATGGCGGGCAACAGCTCGCCGTTCAGGTAGTGATATTCGGCCATGGTGGCATGGGTCGCCGCCATATCGCCGCTGCGCTGGGCGGCCTGCGCGTAGGTGGCGTATAGGGTGGGGTCGTTGGGATGGCGGCTCAAATGTGGCTGCAACACCCGCAAGGCCCGTCTCGGATCGCCCTGGGTGGCCAGGGCCCGCCCGTAATGCATCGCCAGCACGAAATCATCGGGATACAACTGGCGAGCGTCTTCGAACTGCCGCCATGCCTGTTCCGGTTCCCCTTTGGCCAACGCCAGCTCCGCCGCTTCGACCCGAAACGCCAGCCGGTCGGGATCGCTTTTTTGCAAACGGCCAAACTGTTGCCGGGCTTCGTCGTAGCGGCCGGCCTGCCGCAGCGCCAGCGCATAGGCGTAGCGCGTGGCGCTCTCGTCGGCCGAATCGCCCCTGGCCAGCCGGGCTTCCAGCTCGCGAATCAGGGAATGGATATCTTCGCTGATCAGCACGCGCGCCCGCGCCCTGGCGAAATCGTAGGCCTTGCGGTCGCGCGGGGTCGTCCGGCGGACCGGCGGCAGTTCGACGCGGTCCTGGATGTCGGCGGCGCGGCTTTCCGGCCTGGGATGGGTCAACAGCATTTCCGGAACCTGGTCGTTCGAATTACCGGCCAAGCGTTCCAGCTTGCCGAAAAAATCGCTCATCCCCCGAGGGTCGAACCCCGCTTTCGCCAACAGGCGCATCCCGATGCGGTCGGCTTCCTGTTCGTTGGCGCGGGTGAAGTTGATCTGGTGCTGGGCGCCGGCCGCCATCGAGCCGACCATCGCCGCCTGGCCGGCCTGCTTGCTGGCCGCCGCCAACGCCACCGAGGCGACCATGGCCGCCGCCAGCGGCACCGCCATGCGCCGCATGTCGGCGACGGCGCGCACGATGTGCTTTTGCGAGACATGAGCGATTTCGTGAGCGATGACGCCGGCCAGTTCGTCTTCCCGCTCCGTGGCCAGCAGTAATCCGGCGTTGATGCCGATGAAGTTATGCGGCAACGCAAAGGCGTTGATACCGGTGCTCCGAACCGGAAAGAACGTGAACGGCACGCCGTTTTGGTCCGCGTAAGTCACGATGCTTTGGCCGATGGAATCGAGATAGGCCGTCAATTGCGCGTCTTCCATGATCATGCCGCGCTGCCGCAACTGCCGCATGATGTCCAATCCCATCCGCTGCTCCTCGTCGGAGCCAAAATACGCAGCTGAAGGGTCGCCGATATCCGGCAGGTTGAGCGGTTGCGCCGCGAGCTGGAGCGCCGGCGTCAGGCCGAGGCTCAGGCCCAACATGAAAGGAACGAGGCGTCGTGACATGAAATTACCGAAAATAGGTCAGAATATTGGGTTTGGAGCTCAGTCCCAGGGTGGAGGTTCCCGGATTTGCGCCGCCCGGGTAGCCGTGCTTCAATGCCGGTATCGCCCCACGGCTTTACCGCACCGTCATGAGTGCTTTCGACACCGAACTCGACACCTCTGGGCTAAACTGCCCGCTGCCCATCCTCAAAGCCAAGAAAGCGCTGGCCAGCCTACGCGAGGGTCAGGTCTTGCGCGTGATCGCCACCGACCCCGAATCGGCCCGGGATTTCACGGTCTTCAGCCAACAAATGGGCCACGCCTTGTTGGAAACGCGCGAGGAAGGCGGTCGGTTTTACTTTCTGCTGCGCAAGCGGGAGCGTTGACCGATCCCGCCGCACCGGCTTCTCGCCACCCGGAGGCCCGCGCCATCGGATCTCCCGGCAGGCCGGCTCATTCCCCCGCCACCGTCATGCGCTCCACCAGCAGGGAGCCGCAGCGGATGCCGCTGCGCGCGTCCACATCGTTACCGATCGCGACCATGTGCTGGAAGATGTCACCAAGATTGCCGGCGATGGTGATCTGCTGGACCGGGTAGGCGATTTCGCCATTTTCCACCCAAAACCCCGCCGCCCCGCGCGAGTAGTCGCCGGTGATCAAATTGGCGCCCTGACCCAACAAACGGGTGACCCACAAGCCGGTTCCCATCAGCCGCAACAAAGCTTCGTGATCGAGCGGGCCCGGTTCGACGATCAGGTTGTGGATGCCGCCGGCGTTGCCGGTGGTTTCCATCCCCAGCCGGCGGGCCGAGTAGCTGTCCAGCACATAGCCTTGCAACACCCCGTCGCTCACCAGATCGCGGTCGACGGTCGCCACGCCTTCGTTGTCGAACGGCGCGCTGGCCAAACCCTTCGGCAGATGAGGTTGCTCGCGCAGCGTCACGAACGCCGGAAAAACCGCCGTGCCCAGCCGCCCCAACAGAAAGGAGGCTTTTCGGTACAGCGCCCCACCGCGAATGGCGGCGGTGAAATGGCCGATCAACCCGCGCGCCAGTTCCGGCGCAAACAGCACCGGCGTCTGCCGGGTCGCCAATTGCCGGCCGCCCAACTGGCGCAACGCCCGCCGCGCGGCCCGTTGGCCGACCGCGCTCGGCGTCTCCAGGCTCTCCCGGTCGCGGGCCAGCGTGTACCAGTGATCGCGCTGCATCCCGCTCTCGTCCTGGGCGATCACCGAACAGCTCAGCGAATGGCGGGTGGTCGGATAGCCGCCGTAAAACCCATCGGAGTTGCCGTAGATCACCAAGCCGGCATGGGTGGTGACGCCGGCGCCTTCGGAGTTGCGGATGCGCGCATCGTGCGCCAGCGCCGCGCCCTCGCAGTCGCGCGCCAGCGCGATGGCGTCTTCGGCCGACAGCGCCCAGGGATGGTAAAGATCGAGTTCCGGCGCCTCTCGCGCCAAGCGCTTGGGGTCGGCCAGCCCCGCATAGGGATCGGCGGCGGTGTGGCGGGCGATGGCGCAGGCGCTTTGCACCGTGTCCCGGATCGCTTCCGGCCGCCAGTCGGCGGTGCTGGCCGAGCCCCGGCTCTGGCCGAGGTAGACGGTCACGCCAAGGCCGCGCTGGCGGTGGTGCTCCAGGGTCTCCACCTCGCCGAGCCGGACCGTGACCGCCAGCGCGCCGCCGAAACTGACGGCGGCTTCGGCGGCGGTGGCGCCTTGAGTGCGGGCTTCGGCGAGAATGTCGGCGACCAGAGTTTCCAGCTGTTCGCGCGCGGGCAACGGCGCGACGGTACGGGCGAGGGCTTCGGGCATGGGCGGGGAATTTCAGGGAGCTGTCGGGTTGGTGAAGGGTTTCAAGCCTGGGTCCCGCCGACGGTGAGGGCGTCCACCTTGAGGGTCGGCTGACCGACGCCGACCGGCACGCTCTGGCCGTCCTTGCCGCAGGTGCCGACGCCGGCGTCGAGCTTCAGATCGTTGCCGACCATGGAAACCTGGGTCAGCACGTCCGGGCCGTCGCCGATCAGGGTCGCGCCCTTGACCGGTCGGGTCACCCGGCCGTTTTCGATCAGATAGGCTTCACTGGCGGAAAAGACAAATTTGCCCGAGGTGATGTCGACCTGGCCGCCGCCAAAGTTGACCGCGTACAGGCCCCGCTCCACTGACGCGATGATTTCGGCCGGGTCGTGCGCGCCCGCCAGCAGGTAGGTGTTGGTCATGCGCGGCAGCGGCAAATGGGCGTAGGATTCGCGCCGGCCGTTGCCGGTCGAGGCGGTTTTCATCAGGCGGGCGTTGAGCTTGTCCTGCAAATAGCCTTTCAGTACGCCACGCTCGATCAAGGTGGTGCATCGGGTCGGGGTGCCTTCGTCGTCGATGTTGAGCGAGCCGCGCCGGCCGGCCAACGTGCCGTCGTCCACCACGGTGCACAGCGGCGACGCCACCCGCTCGCCGATCCGGCCGCTGAACGCCGAAGTCCCCTTGCGGTTGAAATCGCCCTCCAGGCCGTGGCCGACGGCCTCGTGCAGCAGGATGCCCGGCCAGCCCGGCCCCAGCACCACGATCATGGTGCCGGCGGGCGCGGGAACGGCCTCCAGATTGACCAGCGCCAGCCGCACCGCTTCCCTGGCGTGGTGCAGGGCGCGTTCCCCGTCCAGGAACCAGCCGTAGGCGACCCGGCCGCCGCCCCCGGAGCTGCCCTGTTCGCGGCGGCCGCCCTGCTCGGCGATCACCGTCACGCTCAGCCGCACCAGCGGCCGCACGTCGCCGGCCAGCGTGCCGTCGCTGCCGGCCACCAAAATCGTATCCTGGGTGCCGGCCAAGCTGACCATCACCTGGGTCACGCGCGGGTCCTGGCGGCGCGCTTCGGCGTCCACCTGCTCCAGCAGCCGAATCTTGGCCTCGGCCGACAAGCTCTCCAGCGGGTCGAGCGGCCGATACAGGGCGGTTCGTCCGCTGCTCCGCCACGCCTGAAGCCGGCCCCCCGCGCCGCCGTGGCGGGCGATGGCGCGGGCGGCGGTCGCGGCGTCCAGCAAGGCCGCCGGCACGATCTCGTCCGAATAGGCAAAACCGGTCTTTTCGCCGCTCACCGCCCGCACGCCGACCCCGTGCTGGATGGCGTGGCTGGCCTGTTTGACCTGGCCGTCCTCCAGCGCCCAAGACTCGGCCCGGCGCAGTTGGAAATACAGATCGCCGCCGTCGATGGCGTGGCCCAACAGGCAGGACAGCGTGCGCTCTAGATCGTCCTCGCCCAGGCCGGCGGGAACCAGCAACCGCTGGCGGGCGAGCGTGAGGGAATCGGTCGTCATGGTGTTTTCACATCGCCACCGCTACCCGGTGCTCCAAGACTGGAAATTGTCGTCTGATCTGCTTGAGCCGTTCCGGGTCGAACTCGGCCCACACCAACCCCGGCCCTTGCGGCAACCGGTGCAAAATCTCCCCCCACGGATCGACGATCGCACTGTCGCCGTGGGTTTCCCGACCGTTGGCATGAAGCCCGCCTTGAGCCGAAGCCACCACGTAGCACTGGTTCTCGATGGCCCGCGTTCTGAGCAGCGTTTCCCAGTGCGCCTTGCCGGTGGCGGCGGTAAACGCCGCCGGCAGCACCGCGACCGTCATGCCCTGCTCGACCATGGCGCGGAACTGCTCCGGAAACCGCAGATCGTAACACACCGCCAACCCTAGCCGGCCCAGCGGGGTATCGGCGACCACGTAACGCTCGCCCGGCTCGATGGTGGCCGATTCGGCGTAGCGCTCCGCACTGCCGACGACGCAAACGTCGAACAAGTGCACCTTGTCGTAACGGGCTACCTGCCGGCCCCGATCGTCGAACAACAGACAGGCCGCCCGCACCCGCCGCTCGTCGTCGCCACACAGCGGAACCGTACCGCCGACCAGCCACAAACCGTGGCGGGCGGCCTGCTCGGCCAGAAACGCCTGGATCGGCCCGTCGCCCTCGCGCTCGCGCGCCGCCAGCTGGTCGCTTTCCCGGCGGCCCATCAGGGCAAAATTTTCCGGCAACACCGCCAATTGCGCGCCGTTGGCGGCGGCCAGGGCGAGCAGCTCGGCGGCGGCGGCCAAATTTTCGGCGACGCCGGGCCCGGAAACCATTTGTACCGCGGCCAAAATCGGCATGATCTCAACCTCTCAATGATCGCTGGCGAACCCTTCCGCCTGAGCGGGAGCGGGCGAGTGTTGCAAAGGCTCCATCACCGGGTTGTCCCAGGAGCCCTTCAAAGCGTAACGATAGCGCGTGGCGTGTTCGATATCTTTTTGCAGCAAGCGCTCGGCGACGAACACCGCCGCGCCGACCACCGGTCCACCGGCGATCGCCCCGGCCACCGGCAGCGTGCCGCCAAAATTGGGCACCACCGTGATGATCTGATCGAAATCACGCGCTTGCAGCCCGATCCGGCCCCAAACTTCGATGCGCGCCGACGGGGCTTCGACCACCAAATTTTCGGTGCGGGCATTGCCGTGTTTGAAGGTGAACTCGCCCGCAATCCGGTCGAAGCCCATGCCCGGCTGGAACAGATCGCTGAAATCGAAGTTGAGCCGGCGCGTCAGATTTTGCACGTTCAACATGCCGATCAGCCGCCCCAAGCCGGGCTTGATATCGCGCAACTGTCCCGGACCGACTTGCAGTTTCAGGGTGCCGTCGAGGCGTTCCAGCGCAAAATCGGGCAACCCCGCTTTCCATTCGACCGCCAAATCGGCTTCGGTTTCCCCGCGCTCGACGCCGCTGCCCGGATAGCCGAAGGCCGCCAGCGTTTCTCCCAGCGACCGGCCGTGCAACGCGGCGTCGAGTTTGGACTGCTGGCCCGCGCCGCTCGACCACCAGTCGCCGCTGGCCTCGATGCGCTGGCTTTCGGCATCCAAGCGGATTTCCGGCAATCGGATGCCGTCCGGGCGCGGTAGCGCGGTCACCCGTAACCGGCCCAAAGCCGCCTCGCCGACCCGCAAATCCGCCACGCTCAGCACCAGCGGCGGCAACTGTCGGGGGTCCAGTTCGGCCGGGCTGTCGCGTTGGTCCGGGCGCTCGACCGACGGACCGACGAACAGGCGTCGCCAGTCGGCCCGTACCGGCCGCTGCGGGGTCGGCTCGTCGGGCAGAGTGATCCGGCCGGACAAGCGCTCTCCCTCGCAGTCGATCGTCAGGCCGTCTTGCTGGCGCTTGGCCTGTACCGTGACCCGAGAGAAAGAGCGCCCGCCAAGGACCAGCTCGCCGATGCGGGCCTCGACGCCGCGCAACAAGCGCCAAGCGCCGGTGACCGGCTTGAGGCCCGAGTCTTTTACCGACCCCGCGCGGCGCTTGGCGGGCGCGTTGCTGGCGGGCGGCTTCGGGGCCGGCCGGCCGGCGGGAAGCTGCGGGCTCCAGCGCGGCAGATCGGCCACCACCGCCAGCCCCGGCCCATCCGGCAGCGTTGCCGCGCCGGCGTTGACGCGCAGCTCGCCGCGCTCGAAGCGAGGTTGGCGCGGAAAATCGCCCAACTCCAGCGCGGCCCGCACCAGCGGCCCGTATTCCAGCCCGGCATTTAGGGTCGTTCCGGCCACGGAAGGTTGCACGCCGAGCTTGAATGGCCGGGTTTCGGCGGCGGTCTTGCCCAGCGGGGCAGGAAGATAGACGGCGGTGCCGCGCAAGTTCGAGGCGAGTTCCAAGGCGAAAGCCGGCGCGTCCGGGCGCTCCCGGCGCTGGGTCGGAATGGTCAGCACCGCCTCCCACTCGCTCTTGCCGCCGAGATAAGTCTCCAGCAGGGCGGCCGGCTCATCCAGCAAGCTTTGTAGCGCCAAGCGGCTTCGTAGGCGCACCTGCAAATCCCGGCGGCCCTCGCGACCGAGCAAGGCTAAATCGAGCTGGATCGGCTGGCCCCGCAACAGCGCCTGGACGTTTTTCGCGTCCAGATCGGCTTGCGTGAAGCGCACCGCACCGCGCAACCGGTCCAGGCCAATGTTCCAGGCGGCCAGCTCGATCGTGTTATCCAGCAAGCTAACTTGGCCCCGCACCTCTCCGGGGCGGGAATCCAAAGGAAGGGTCAGCCGCAAATCGAGCGCGGTGTCCCCGCGGATGCGCAAGGCCGGCAAATCCTCGCCCAGCGCGCGGCCCGCCGGGCTGTCCGCCAACACCTGCCACATGCCGGCGCCGCTCCCCTTGACCCGTCCCTTCGCCTCGATGACCACCTTGTCCAAATCGTCGATACCGACGATAGCGTTTTCCACCGCGCCATCCGCCAAGCGGCCGGCTTCCGCCTCGACCCGCAAGCCGCGGTTGCGGAACGTCACCGTGGCCCGTCCCTGTTCGAACCGCGGCCAACCGGGCATGTAATCCAGTATGGCGTTTTCGACGCGAAAGCGCGTCTCGAACAACCCTTCACCGCCGTCGAAGGGGAAATGGGCGGGCGGGCCCCGGAACACCATATCCCCGGACAGCACCCGGCCGCCGACCAGCGCCCGATCCAGCCAAGCCACCGCCTTGGGCGGAATCACGGCCACCGGAAGATAGCGCTTCGCCTGATCGCCCCGGACCTCCCAATACTGGCCTTCGATATCCAATACGGGTTTGTCGGCATCGGGCAGCAGCACGTTGCCCCAAAAACGGCCGTTGAGATCGGCATTGGCCACCGCCAAGCCGTCGCTTTCCAGACGTAAACCGGAGTCGGAGCGCCGCCAGTCCAACGCGCCGGCCAGGGTATTGAGGGTGAGCGGCGCGCGGAACAGGCCCGCAGTGTCCACCCGCACCCGGCGGCTGTCCAGTTCGAGCCGACCGCCTGTCGCGCCGAACTTCAGGACGCCGCTCACACCGTCGAACCCCGGCAATTTTCGGACCGGTTGGAACCCCACGTCGCGCAACTGCACGGTCGCGGAGTAATCGGCGAGCGCGGCGCCCGCCTGGAACGCGAGTTCCGGCAGTTCGCCGCGCACCTCAAGCGGCACCAGCCAGCGGCGGGCCGGTTCGTCCAGCCAAGGCGTGGCCCAGGCCAGGACATCCTGGGCCTGCACATCGAGCGCCCCGCCCTGCCACCCCAACGCGGTCCGGTTCAGTTCGAAGCTCGGCTGGCGGATGTTCTGGCCTTTATCGTCGCCGAGACGGAGCCAGCCTTGCAGCCGCCAACCGCTTTCCTGACGCCGCCAGTCGAAGCGCGCTTCACCGTCGCTCCAGCGGGCTAGCCAAGTTTTCAGCAAGGCGGCGCGCGGGTCCGCTTTTAGGGCCGCCCGCTTCAGACGCAAGCGGCCATCGAACCGGGACGGTCGCCAGTCCCGCCAATCGCCGCCGAGCTCCAAGGCCGCTTGACCGGTGTCAAAAGTCAGCGGTAACGGCCAGCCGGCCAATTCGAGCCGGTCGGCGCGAAACAGGAAAGTGCCTCGCTCGGTTCCGGGATCGCTCGCCGGAGCGGCGCGCTCGATTTCCAGCTGAAGCCGCTCGCCGGAGCCGGCCGGCAGTTCGGCCACGAAGGTCAAGCGCTGGCCGGCCGGAATTTGCTGGAGTTGCAGGTAAGGATGTTCGAGCCGCACGCCGACCCCGTCGGGACGGCGCACGGCCAGTTGCTCGCCGACGATCTCCAGCCTTGGCAAGGAGAACAGCCAGCGGCCGAATTCTGGCAGCGAAGTCGCGGTTTGCGCATCGCCGGCGGCCTCCAGCAGGCGCACCGCCCCGTCCGGCCCCTGTTCCAGCGTCAGGTTGACGCCCTCCAGCCGGACGCGGTTTAGCACCGGCCGCCATTCCCGCAGCGAGCGCCACAAATCCAGCGCGATCACCGCCCGGGAAAAATGGGCTAACGTGGCACTCCGATCGGGGTCTTGCAGGCTGATGTCCCGCAGCCGCAGGCCGAGCCGCCAGCCGTCCCGGACCGCCGCCAGCCCCTCGATCCGTACCGGCGCTCGCAGATAATCGCTCAGCGCGCCCGCCAGATCGTCGCGGTAGCCATCGAGGCGCGGCAGCACCCACCACTGCGCGTAGCCGGCCAACAGCAACGCCGGCAACAAGAGCGCCAGCGACAGCCGGCGGGTCCAACGCAGCAGGCGGCGCGGCATACCGTGCGGATGCCACATCACATCAACACCACGTCGTATTGTTCGCGGGTATACAAGGCTTCCGCCTGAAACTTGATCGGGATGCCGATGAACGCTTCCAGTTGCGCCACGCTGTGCGATTCCTGATCCAGCATCGCATCGACCACTTCCGGCGCGGCCAGCACCACGAACTGGCGCGGCGAATACTGGCGAGTTTCGCGCAACAGCTCGCGGAAGATTTCGTAGCAGACGGTTTCGGCGGTCTTGATCGAGCCCCGGCCGTCGCACAGCGGGCAGGGCTCGCACAAGATTTGCTCCAGGCTCTCGCGGGTGCGCTTGCGCGTCATCTCCACCAGGCCCAGCGGCGACACCTGGGAGATGTGGCTCTTGGCCCGGTCTTTTTCCAGGTGCTTCTCCAGGGCTTTCAATACCGCCTGCTGGTGCTCCTCGCTGGCCATGTCGATGAAATCGAGGATGATGATGCCGCCCAGATTGCGCAGCCGCAGTTGCCGGGCGATGGCGGCGGCGGCCTCCAGATTGGTCTTGAAGATGGTTTCTTCCAAGTTGCGATGGCCGACGTAAGCGCCGGTGTTGACGTCGATGGTGGTCATCGCTTCGGTCTGATCGACGATCAGGTAGCCGCCGGATTTGAGCGGCACCTTTTTGCCCAGCGCCCGCTGGATCTCATCCTCGATCCCGTACAGCTCGAAAATCGGCCGCTCGCCGGGATAGTGTTCGAGCCGGGGCACCATCTCCGGCACGAACTTGTCGGCGAATTCCAACATGCGCTGGCAGGTCTCGCGCGAGTCGATGCGAACTTTTTCCACGCTGTCGCCGACGAAATCGCGCAGCACCCGCAACACCAGCGGCAAATCCTCATACAGCGCGGCGATGCCGCCGGTTTGCGCGATGCGTTCCTGGATGGAGCGCCACAAGCGCTGCAAGAACTGCATGTCGGCCCGCAGCGCCCAGGGCTCCGCACCTTCGGCGGCAGTGCGCACGATGTAGCCGCCGCCGAATTCGGTGCGAAAGGCGTTGACCACTTCCTTCAGGCGCTGCCGCTCGCGCTCGCCGTCGATCTTGACCGAAACGCCCGCGACATCGGAATCGGCCAAAAACACCAGAAAGCGGGACGGCAAGGTGATGTGCGTGGTCAGCCGCGCCCCTTTGGTGCCGATGGGGTCCTTGATGACCTGCACCACCCGCTCCTGACCTTCGCGCACCAGTTCGGTGATGGGCGGCGGCCGTTCGCCGTTGGGACCGTTGACGCCGTTCGCGGTTTCGGTGAAGGTTTCGGACCGGATGTCGGACACGTGCAAAAAGGCGGCCCGGTCCAGTCCGATATCCACGAACGCCGCTTCCATGCCGGGCAAGACCCGCGCGACGCGACCCTTGTAGATGTTGCCGACCAAGCCGCGTCGGCCGGCCCGCTCGATTAAAATCTCTTGTAAGACGCCGTTCTCGACGACGGCGACCCGGTTTTCCCGAGGCGTGACGTTGATCAGGATTTCGTCGCCGGTGCCGCCTTCGGCGCGCGTGCTCATACGGTGGTCATCCCTGTCAGGAGGTTGACGGAGGTTAAAGGGAAAACCCGAACTCACGCAGCAGTTCGGCGGTCTCGAACAGCGGCAGCCCCATGACCCCGGAATAGCTGCCGCGCAACTCGGCGATGAAGGCCGCCGCCCGCCCCTGAATGCCGTAACCGCCGGCCTTGTCCGCCGGTTCGCCGCTGGCCCAATAGGCCGCGCATTCCGCCGGGGACAGGCCGCGGAACCGGACCCGGCTTTCCTGTACTTTGACCGCGTGTCGGGTCGGGGTTGCCAGAGACACCGCGCTCAGCACCGCATGTTCGCGGCCGGACAGCAGCGCCAACATCGCCAACCCTTCGTCCCGGTCGCGGGGTTTGCCGAGAATCGCGCCATCCACCACCACCGCGGTATCCGCGCCCAGCACCGGCCAACCCGTACCCTGGCGCCGGATCGCTCCGACCCCCGCTTGGGCTTTGGCCAGTGCCAGCCGGGCCACGTAAGCGGCAGGCGGTTCGCCGGGCAGCGGCGTTTCGTCCACCGCGACCGGCAGCCGCCGATAGCCGACGCCGATCTGCCGCAACAGTTCGCGGCGGCGGGGCGAACCGGAGGCGAGATAGATTCGGGCGACCGGCATATCAGGCGCGGTGATAGGGGTGGTTGCGCAACAAACTCCACGCCCGATAGAGCTGTTCGGCGACCAGCACCCGCACCAGCGGATGCGGCAGGGTCAGCCGCGACAGCGCCCACAGCCGTTCGGCGCGAGCGCGGCACGAGGCGTCCAGACCGTCGGGACCACCGACCAACAGGCTCAGATCGCGGCCGTCTTGCAACCAGCCGCCCAACTGTTCGGACAGTTCCGCCGTGGTCCATTCCTGGCCGCGTTCGTCCAGTGCGATGGGGTGGCAGTTGGTCGGGATGGCCGCTGTCAGGCGTTCGCCTTCCTCGCGGATCGCTCGGCTGCTATCG
>DPWB01000179.1:3006-9207 GCA_003527885.1 Candidatus Competibacteraceae bacterium | reverse complement strand
TTTTTTTAAGGCGACGGCCACCACCGACACCTACACTAGATCGCGCGGCGGCAGCGTCAGATGTGTATAAGAGACAGGCCAAGCCGCTGCGCGAATCCGATTCGAATGTCCGTGCGGCGGCTCAAATCCTGGAAACGATGGGTGCAGCGGCCAAGGAGCAGATCCCCGAACTGACCAAGCGACTGTACGATCCCGACACAAATGTCCGACAAGCGGCGGTCGAGATGCTGGGGAAGATGGGTGTGGCGGCCAAGGAACAAGCGCCCGAACTGGCCAAGCTGCTGCACGATCCCGACTGGACTGTCCGTCTGACGGCGATCCAGGCGCTGGGAGCGATGGGCGCGGCGGCCAAGGAACAAGCGCCCGAACTGGCCAAGCTGCTGCGCGATCCCGACAAGAATGCCCGTTGGGCGGCATCTCGGGCGCTTATTGTGATAGGACCTCTTGAGCTAAGGTCAGTCTCAAGCATTTTATCTATTGTTTACGATGACAGTTCTCTCGTTTCCAGATCACGATTTCTAGCTCATTTTCTTGGCGGTGGTAACACCGATATCGAGACGCTTATCGCTTGGATCGGCGAACCGATCACTCGCCCCATGGCTGCGATCAGTCAAAACCATGACTTGGCCGTAAAAACGCTCCACGCTTTCGAGCAAACTTGGCCTTTTAGTGAACCTTTTCCCAAGCTGCGCCGCGATTTGGAAACTCAGATTGCCACGGTTGCCCAAAAAGGTCAGTGGAAAACCGACGATCTGCCTCTGCTCAAAACCCATGCCGCCAATCTCGAAGCAGCCGGTTCCACTCATGCAGCGGCGGTACAGCAAGTCATCACCTCGGTGGAAGCGACCGATTATGCGCTCACCATCGCCAAGGTCGCGCTAATCCATGCGTTGTTTTGGCTGGTTTTAATCGCGGTTTACCCCCGTTTCCGCATCGTGCAGGCCATCTTTTTCTGGAACCCTTGGATTCGGCGCTTTATCGGGCTGGGCTATATCGGCTTTGCGCTCACTTGGATTCCGTTTCTGCGGACAAAATTATTCGCGCCGTTCAAGCCATCGCTAGTCGCCGATGCCGCCTTGGACACCTTCGACGAGGCGGCCTATTTCCCCGATTCACTGGTCAAGGAAAAAACCTCCGGGCGTCAAAAACCGCTGCGCGAAGCGATCCCCGCCATCCGTGACCAGATCGTTCTGGAGGGCGAATCGGGCATCGGCAAGACGATGTTCTTGCGCTCGCTGGTCAAACGCGCCCGGCGCGTGGCGGTGTATCTACCCGCCAAGAAATGCGGCGGCGGGGTGCTGGAAGCCATTCAAGCCAAACTGCACGGCCCCACCCAAGACCCCGCCTTCCTCCGCAACCTGATCTACAGCGGCGCGCTCGACATCTGCATCGACGGTCTCAACGAAGTCTCGGCGGACGCTCGCGCCAAGATCACCGGATTCGTGGAAAGCTACTTCAAGGGCAATATCCTGATGAGCGCTCAACCGCTGGAATGGACGCCGCCGGCAACCGCCAAAACCTACATTCTCGAACCCCTCACCGACAGCCAAATCGAAACCTTTCTACTGACCCGCCAAGGCCATCTCCCCGACGATGCCCGGACCACCGGCGACGCCTACCAACAAGCGTGCCGGCGCTACCTGACCGACACCCTCGATCCCCGACAACCCCCGGAAACCCTGGCGGCGATGCGCCAACTGCTGTCCAACCCGATGGATTTGAGCTCGGTGGCCGCCATGCTGGCGCGCGCCGAAAACCCCGATCTGTTCCGTTTGCAAGACCAGCAATACCGGCTCATGGCCGAGGATTATCGAGAAAAACAGCTTCACGACTTTCCGCTGCGCAAATTCGCCGAGGCGGTTTATCAAATGCGCCTGCAAGACCAAGACGCCCTGCCCGCCGGCGAATTCACCGAGGAATTGCAGTGCTTGGAACGCCACAAAATGACCGTCAACCGCCCGACGGTCGAAGGCGGCAAAGCGCGCGACGAATGGCATTTCCGACACGACAAAATCACGGATTTCTTCATCGTCCAAGCGTTCCTCGGACCCGAAAACGACAAGCCGGAACAACATCTGGGCGATGCTCGGTTCCGGGGCGTCTACCTGCAACTGGCCCGACTCCTGCCCTTAAACGACGCCCGCGCGCTGGAGCGGCGGCTGATCGACTACGCCGCCGACACTCAAGATCACACCGTCAGCGATGCTTTTATCCAACTCCTGCGCGCTCGCCCGACCCAGAACGAAGGCCCATCCCACTGACTATTTTCAACGGAAACATCCCGCTTGACCGCCGTCTAAAAATATGGTGCGATGCAATAATAAACCGGGGTGGAGATCACAAAATGAACGCCAACACCATGCTCGACCGCCAACACGCCGCCAACCTGCTGGCGTGGCAGGGCGCGATGCGAGTCAGCGGCCTTTTGAGCCTCAGTCTGGTCGGCTCGGTGCGTAAAGGCTTGGAGACGTATCTGCTTTGCCTGCGCCACGGCGCGGATTACATAAAAAGCGCCAGTCTGGGCGACACGCCCGAAAAAGCGGTGTCGACCTATGCTGACGCCATGAACGAGTGCGTCGAAAAGTCCTGGCAGGATTACCGCAACAGCTTGCAGATTTGGCTGCTGACCCAGGATGAGGCGCTGATCTGGGTGAACAAAATCGACCGGGCCTTGGCGGGTCCGTGACCGGCCGCGCGCCGGCGCGGCACCGCGTTCCCCGAGGATTCCGTCCCCACGCCCCAGCCGGGCGGCTCGCTCCAAAACCGGTCCGCTAGCCCGCTTTCAGCGGCCGAAACGGACGGCGTAGGTTGCCCCTTGCCCGCGCGATTCTTCGACCCGCAGGCTGGCGGCGAGGATTTGTTCTCGCCAAGCAACCGTCTGGTCTTTTGTCAGTTTTTCCCAAAATTGCTCAAAACACAGTTGAGCCAGATTCTCGGCGGTGATGTTGTCCACCGCCAACACCGCCACCTCATCGACCGGCAACACATAACGCTTGCCGCACAACCGAAAGGCATATTCGCCCCCCTCGCCGGACAGGGCTTCGAACCACGGATTGGCCCCGGCCACCAGCACCTTTTCGTCCCACACCGCGCAAACCGACCGCAGCACTCGCTTGAAGGATTGATAGCTGAGCATCCGCGCCAACGCCGGCTCGGCCAACTCCACCTCCAGTTCGACTTGATAGTTATGCCCGTGCAAGCCTTCCTTGCCGCCATCGGGAAACACCGTCATATGCGCCGCCGAAAATTTCAGATTGTCCTTGCGGATGTGGATTTTCCACCGCCGCTCGTCTGGACCGCCCATGCTGTCGCTCCCGTTGGAATCATTGGCCCCGCCGTCATTCGCCAAGCCAACCCGCCGCCACTGCGCCGTCATACGCCGGAGGAACGAGCGGACCAGCGAAAAGTCTATAGTGCAGCGCTAACCGACGAAACAACACCGAACAGATCCCGTTACAGTACTTTGTTACGCCAAGGAAAAACCATGAAATGCGCCACGATGTTGGGAACGCTAACGCTGCTCGCCTCAACCGCCGCCGGCGCGGCGGATGAAAAACTCCTGGTCGGCCGGTTTTCCGCCGGCGATCTGCAAGATTGGCAAACCAAATCCTTCATGGGCGAAACGCACTATACCTTCGACAACAAGAGCGGCCAACCGGCGCTGTTCGCCGACAGCCGAGGCGCGGCTTCAGGACTGTACCGGGAAATCCGCGTCGATTTGAGCCGCACCCCCTGGCTGAATTGGTCGTGGCGGGTCGACCGGGCGTTGAACGGCCTCGACGAACGCACCAAGGACGGGGACGATTATCCGGCGCGGGTTTACGTGGTGGTTTCCGGTGGCACGGCGTTCTGGAAAACCCGTTCACTGGTTTACGTCTGGTCCAGCAGCCACCCTGCGGGCGCGACCTGGAACAATGCCTTCACCGGCAATGCCAGGGTCATGGCGCTGCGGTCGGGGACGAAGGACGCCGGGCGTTGGGTCAGCGAAAAACGCGATGTCCGCGCCGACTTCCGGCGACTGTTCGGCGACGATATCGGCGCCATCGACGCGGTTGCCCTGATGACCGACACCGACAATAGCGGCCAAAGCGCGACGGCTTGGTATGGCGATATTTACTTCACGGCGCGTTGAGCCCGACCGCCTCCTTCGCCGCCGCGTCGCGACTCAGAAATTTTTCTTCAGATCCATGTCGGCATACAGGCCGGCGACTTGATCGGCGTAACCGTTAAACGGCAGGGTATCCCGCCGGAAGAAATCGCCGATCCGCCGCTCCCGCTTCTGGCTCCAGCGCGGATGATCGACGTTGGGGTTGACGTTGGCGTAAAAACCGTATTCGTCGGGCGCTTCCTGATTCCAGGTCGTTCGCGGCTGGCGGTCGGTGAAGCGGATTTTGACGATAGATTTGATGCTCTTGAAGCCGTATTTCCACGGCACCACCAGCCGCAGCGGCGCGCCGTTCTGATCGGGCAGTTCCTTGCCGTAGAGCCCGGTGGCGAGCAAGGTCAGCGGATGCAAAGCCTCGTCCATCCGCAAACCCTCGACGTAAGGCCACTCCAGCAGGCGCGTCTTTTGACCCGGCATTCTGGACGGATCGAGCAAGGTCGTGAATTCGACGTATTTCGCCGCCGAGGTCGGCTTGAATCTCGGCAAAATCTTATTGAGCGGGATTCCCAGCCACGGTACCACCATCGACCAAGTTTCGACACAGCGCAAGCGGTAAATGCGCTCCTCCGCTGGATGGGGCGCCAGAAAATCTTCCAGTGCGTATTGGCCGGGCTTCTCGCAATGGCCTTCCACCGCGACGGTCCAGGGCTTGGCGCGCAGCTGGCCGGTATATTGCGCCGGGGCGGTCTTGCCGGGACCGAGTTCGACGAAATTGTTATAAGAGGTGATGTCCTTGTAGGGCGTCGGCTTGAGATCGCCGTCCGCCGCGCGGGCGGCGCTGCCCGACCCCAACGGCGACAGCAGCGCCGCCGCCCCCAGCGCAGCGGCGGATTTCAGAAACTCGCGACGGCGGGCATACAGTTCGGGCGGAGTGATCTCGGAGGGCGCGATATCGGCGGGTTTCTCGATCGGCATGGCGGAATCTCGGCGTTCAAATGGTTTCTCCTGTGACCGGCTCCCGCTTGGTAAGTTGCGCCAAGAACGCCGCCAGTTCCGTATACTGCCCTCCGTAACCGGGCGCCGGCAATCGGCTGGTGGTCCGGCGGGGCGCGCCATGCGTCCGGGAGCGTTCGCCTGTTTCGCGGACGCGGTGCCGTTCACACCCACACTTTCCGAACCGCCCTCATCATGCTGGAAAAACTCTTCGCGCTGCAGGCGCGCGGCACGACCGCGCGTACTGAAATTCTGGCCGGCTGTACGACCTTCCTCACCATGTCGGCCATTCTGTTCGTCAACCCGGATATTCTCGGCCAAGCCGGCATGGATCGCGGTGCGGTGTTCGTCGCCACCTGTTTGGCTGCGGCCATCGGCTCTCTGTTGATGGGCGTGCTCGCCAACTATCCCATCGCGCAAGCGCCCGGCATGGGGATCAACGCCGTGTTCACCTTCGGTTTGGTCAAGGGCATGGGCCTGCCGTGGGAAACGGCGCTGGGCGCGGTCTTCTTGTCCGGCCTGCTGTTCGTGCTGGTCAGTTTGTTGAAGGTGCGAGAATGGTTCGTCAACGCCATCCCGGCCAGTCTCAAGCACGGCATCACCGCCGGCGTCGGCTTGTTTCTGGCCTTGCTCGCGCTGCACGCCGCCGGCATCGTGACCGCCAGCCCGGATACCCTGCTCACCCTGGGCAGCCTCAAAGCGCCGCCGGCCCTGCTGGCGATCGGCGGCTTTCTGCTGATGGCGGCGCTCGATCAGCGCGGCGTGCCGGGCGCCATCCTGATCGGCATTCTGGCGGTTACGGCAGCGTCGGTCGCCTTGGGTTTGAGTTCGTTCGGCGGCGTCTTCTCCATACCGCCCTCGCTGGCTCCGACGCTGTTCAAGGCCGACATCCGCGCGGCTCTGGACCCGGCGCTGCTGGGCGTGGTGTTGAGCTTCTTTCTGATGAGTCTGTTCGAGACTTCAGGGACGCTGATCGCCATCGCACAGCGCGGCGGCTTTCTCGATGGCCAGGGTCGTTTGCCTCGGTTGGAACGGGCATTATTGGCCGATAGCAGCGCCATCAGCATCGGCGCGCTGCTCGGCACCTCCAGCACCACCAGCTA
>DPWB01000179.1:0-2700 GCA_003527885.1 Candidatus Competibacteraceae bacterium | reverse complement strand
CTGGCGCTCGCGCCGCTGGCGGCGACGGTACCGGCTTACGCCACCGCGCCGGCCTTGCTCTATGTCGCCATCCTGATGCTGCGAAGCCTCGGCGAACTGGACTGGAACGATTTGACCGAATCGGCCCCGGCGGTGTGCTGCGTGACGGTGATGGCGTTCACCTTTTCGATCGCCGACGGCATCGCTTTCGGCGTGCTCGGCCACGTCGCCTTGAAACTGCTGACCGGCCAAACCCGCCAGACCGGCTGGCCGATGGCCGTGATCGCCGGCCTGTTTCTGGCGCGCTATCTGTGGCTGTAGCGATTTTCGCCCTCAACGGCCGCTGGGACGGTAGGGCGGAACCTGGTTCAGCCAGCCGGCGAACCAGCTATCGCGCGGCACCAGCCGCTGGGAAAGGACGCGATAGGTGTCCCGGTCCAGCACCAGTTGGACGAAAGGTTTGGGAGGCGGACAGACCAAGAACAGCCCCGCGACCACGAGATAGAGCGCGGCGGTGCCGAGCGGTTGGCTCAAGCTGCCGAAGCTGAACGCGGTGCCGAAAGAGCTTTTCAGGAGTTTTCTGCCGAACAGATCGACGCTGTAGAACTCATCGAGCAGCAGATGGACGATGAAACCCGCGGCCAAGAACGCGCCGCACAGCCAAGCGTGAACCGCGGATGCGCTAAAGACATGAAACGCGACCGCCGTGGTCGCCAGACCCAGGCCGAGCCCCATCGGCACGGTATGCACCAAGCCGCGATGGACGGTGAAGCGGTCGAGCAGCGTGAACAAGCCATAGCGGATCAGCACGAAACAACCGATCCACATCAGCACCAACTCGGCCAGCGAATAGCGGACCCCGAAGGTGAACACCACCAGAAACCCCGCCACCACCGCCATGGCCGCGAAGCTGATCCGCACCGGCAAGGACGTGGGCAAATCGATGTCCGGCAGCAGGCCGCCGACGACGCCGAGAACGAAATAGCCGATCACCGCCTGATGGGGCGCGGCCCCGGCCATGACCAGCACGGTGGCGGCCAAGCCGCTGACCGCCGCCGCCCCCATCAAGTGGGTATTGAAGTCGGCCATCCCTAGCCTTGCAGCAACAAATTCCGCAGGTCGATGATCGCGGCGTTGGCCCGCGAAATATAGGAGGCCATGATCAGCGAATGATTGGCCATCGGCCCGAATCCGGTACCGTTGAGGATAACCGGGCTCCAGATGAACTCTTGGGTGTTCTCCAGTTCGCGGATGATTTGCTTGAGCGACACCACCGCGTTCTTGCCGGCGAGCACATCGCGGAAATCGTATTCCATCGCCTTGAGCGCGTGCAGCAACGCCCAGGTGTAGCCGCGCGCCTCGAAGAAGACATCGTCGAGTTCAGTCCATGGGGTCTTGACCCTGGTTTGATCCGGGGTCGCGGTCGACTGGCGGGCGTTGGGATCGCCGGCCAAATTGAGATTGAAGTTGACTTGGCCGACGCTGGCCGCCAAGCGCTGGGCCAAGCTGCCTAGCCGTTTCTCGGCAACCTGCAGGTAGGTACTCAGATTATCGGCGCGCGCGAAGAATTGACCGTCCATCTGTTGCTCGTCGGCCAAGCGGTTGAGATAGCGGTACAGCGCTTCGATGCCCTTGCGATACTCCGATTCGGTGGACGGCAAAATCCACGATTCCGAATCGAAATTGAACTGCGGCTCGGCCACCTGCAAATCTTTATCCTCGGTCGATTGAGTCTGAGAGCGACTGAATTCGTTGCGCAAGGAGCGCGCCATATCGCGCAGTTCGGTCAGCGCGCCGAATTCCCAGTTGGGAATATTATCGAGATAAACGCCGGGCGGAGTGACATCGTTGCTGAGGTAGCCGCCGGGTTTGTCCAGCAGCGTCTCGGCAACGCGGATGGTCGTAGCGGTGGTGATATAGCCCGTCTTCAGTTTTTTCTGATCGTTTTGAGCGAGCGTCAACGCTTCCGCATGGGGGTCGAACTCGCCGGGGGAACGCGACCAGATGATGCCGAGCACGCCCACCGCGATCGCGTAAGTCACCAAAAACAGGCCCAAGGTCCACCACAACCCTCTTTCTTTCCAGGTGCGCGGATTGTAGTAGGTGGCGACCTTGGTGACTTTCTCGGTTATTTTGGGTTTGCTAGGGTTGGAGGGATCGTAAGAGTCCATAAACGTTCCTTTAATCTCGTGAGATAGATTTTTACAACTGTCGGATGCGCGCCAGTTGGGCTTCCAGGTTGGCGATCACCGTTTGGAGTTCCAGCAAGCGAACACGTTCCTTTTCAACGATCTCGGCCGGCGCGCGGCCGATGAAATTGGGGTTGGCGAGTTTGCCGGAAAGACGCTCTCCTTCTTGACGGTGCTTGGCGATCTCCTTGTTCAGCCGCGCAATTTCCGCATTCTTGTCGATCAGGCCGCCGAGCGGGATCAGCACCTTCATGCCGCCGACCAAGGCGGTCGCCGCTTCCGGCGCCGAGCCCCCATCGTCGAGCCAGCTAATGGACTCCAGCCGGCCCAAGGTCAGCAGCGCCCGACGCTGCTTTTCCAACCGGCCGTGATCCCCGTTCGAGCCATGCTGCACCAGCACCGGCAAGGGTTTGCCGGGGGCGATGTTCATTTCGGCGCGGATGCGCCGCACGCCCAGCAAGAATTGCTGGAGCCATTCGATATCGGCCACCGCCGAGGCATCGGTCAGCGCCTTGTCGGCTTCGGGATAGGG
>DPWB01000110.1 GCA_003527885.1 Candidatus Competibacteraceae bacterium | reverse complement strand
ACGTAATCGTGATCGGATGAAAAATGTCTCGCCGACGATTTGGGCGAATAGTTTTTCCTCCATATGACGGTATCTATAAAATTCTTTCTCCCGAACACCTCGTCCATGACGACCTTGAGATAATGCCCCTCGTGGTCGTCGATCGACACCCAGAGGCTCCCGTCTTCGGATAGCAGCTCGCGCAGAAGCTCAAGGCGCGGGCACATCATCGCCAGCCATTGGCTGTGTTCCAGATTATCGTCGTAATGCTCGAAGGCGCTGCGGGTGTTGTAGGGCGGGTCAATGTAGATGCACTTCACCTTTCCGGCATAGTAGGGGAGAAGGGCCTTGAGGGCGTCCAGATTGTCGCCCTGAACCAGCATATTGCCGGTGTCGCGGTCGCCGTGGGACAGGTCCGGCGCTTCTTCGAGAAGACGGTAGGGCGCGCGGGCGGCGCGGCGGATGTCCTCCCCGCGGGTCAACCACTGTAAAATTGGCATCAAATTCCTTTTATTTTAAACTGTTATAATGGTGTTGGGCGGTGGTCCAGCCGATGGCTGTTTGGCTATTTAGCCATCTCCTCTCAGACGCGCGCCGCCCGCGACGCGCGGGCCATCGCCAACCTCGTACTTCAAAAAAAGGCCGAGCCGCCGCCTAAACGCGCGCGAAAACGAAGCCGATTATCCCGCCGCACGCGACCAGCATCCCGACCAGTAGCCAGCCGGTGATGGCCGCGACGAACCGGTCTTGTTCCGTGGCCCCTTCGGCCCGCCCCAGCTTCACGTTGGAGCGCAGTCAGGCCGCCGCCGTCAGCCCCAGCGCGGCGGCTGTCAGCGCGAGGGCGTACACCCCCATCCGGCTCGCCGGCCCTTCCGACAGGTTCAAAAAAACAAATGGACAACACTTAACGACACCAGCACCAAAGCGATCGTTTTCAACGACCGCCGACGTTTGGCCACCGGGTCGGTTTTCGGTGCGGTTTCAACGGACATGGACAGCTTCCTCCAACAAACACTCGCTCGAACCGTTCACCTTTCGGCGTCCGCGTCGTGGTGGCCCCACCCCTCGGCCTTGGCCCGCGCGACCAGCCGCTCCAGCACGTCGACCGACGGGATCCGCGCCTGGCCCCGCGCCGCTTGCAGCGCGCCGCCTTCCGCGCGCGGGCGCTTCCAGATGAAGCGGTAGCCGTATTCCAGGCCGCCGTCGTCGTACAGGTAGCGGCACCACTGGAACCGGAGCGTCCACACGCTTGGGTCGCTGTCGTCGAGCGTGGTTTCGTTCAACACCTGCACGCGGGCCACCGGCGTCCTCCTCGAATTTACAAAGCCATATTAGCGTTTGTGCAGTTGTGTTTCAAGGCGGTCCGCCGCCCGTCAGATCGCCCTCGTCCCCCGGCACGCCGGGTATTTCGTGCAGCCCCAAAAGGGTTGCCCCGCGTTGACCCCCCGTTTGGCCGTCCGCCGCACCATCGATGACCCGCATTTCGGGCACCGGACCGCCGGCGCGTCGACCGGCGCGGGCGGCGTCGGGACGGCGCTCCCGGCGGGCGCTTTCGCGGCGTCGGCCGGTCGCTCGGCCGGTTCTGGGGATGGCGCGATGGTCTTCACCGCCCGGACGGCCTCGACCCGTTCCAGCAGCGTCTCGCCGTCCACCAGCTCCAGCTTTTGACCCCTGGCGAACGCGGTCGCCTCGCGGGTGAACGCGCTGGTGGCGATGAAAATCCCCCCGGTCGCCCGCTCCCCGGCCACCACGCCCAGCAGCTCGCGCACCGGCTTGACGCCGACCGCCGTGTGCGCGAAGCGCTTGCACTGCACCAGCCACGTTTCCCCGTCTCGCTCCAACACGAGGTCGATGCCGCCGTCCGCCCCGCCCCCGCCGGATTCCTGCACCCGGAAGCCCCGGCGGCGGTAATACTCGCCGACCAACTGTTCGAAATCCTGCCAGCGCATCGCGCGCAACGCCTCCAGGCTCCGGTGGCGGTCGAGCCAGCGGCGGCGCTGCCAGCGCGCCAGCCCCAGCGCACCCGCCATCAGCAGGAAGCCGACCGCCACGAACGGGGCCAGCACCGGCGCGGCGGACACGAAGACCATGTGCAAATAGGGGTTGGGGATCTGCCAGCGGGGGAGGACGCCGGCGAGCAGCCAGTAGCTCAGGGGTACGAGCAACAGCGCGACCCACCAGGGCGGCGCGAAAACGGGATTCCGGCGGCGCACGATCGTCCTCGACAGCGTGGGTTCGAATTGAACCACCTGATTATACAATGCTTTTTAACCGGGCGGGCGCGTGGGTGGCCACTTTTTAACCGTTCCGTAACGCCCTGTGTCGCGGGACTTTCGGCTTTGAGGCGTGAAGTTATCCACAGAATATGTGGATAATTCGAACCTTCCCTCAAACGGCTTGCTAAAACGTCCATAAACCCTTTCGCAGCCGCGCGCCGGCGCGGTGTCTTGAGCCTTCTTTTGGTGATCTTGGCCGCACCGGTCTCGGCGGTCGAATACGCTGGCAAAGTCGTCGGGGTATCGGATGATTCAGGGTCTGGTAATCCGTTACAAATGAAATAGAATACATTCAATAAGTTATTTCGTGTCTTTGACACGAGTAGCGGGTGGGAGTCCAGGGGAGAGTGAAGGCTCATGGCTGTGGATAGCTCCACCTTGGCCCGCTGGCGGTCGTTGGATGCCGCGCACCGTTTGGGCGCGGTCGCCGAGTGCGCCAAACGGGATTTTATTTTCAAGGCCCGCTCGAATCCGCACACCTCACGTTGATATGCCCGTGTCGCAGGCCACGATGTCGAGCTTCTTGGTACCGGCCCCAAGTTCTGGCGCCCCCGCGCCGGACGATGGGGCGGTGGCGCGGTTGACTTGGTCATGCACCTCTTCAACTGGGATTTCAAGCAGGCCGTCCGCCTTCTTCGGGACAAAGGTCTGTGAGCCTTTGTTGGAGGGAACGCGATGGAATTGGTGTGGGCCACGCCAGATTTCACGA
Organism: Candidatus Competibacteraceae bacterium; assembly: GCA_003527885.1. Lineage (GTDB taxonomy): Bacteria > Pseudomonadota > Gammaproteobacteria > Competibacterales > Competibacteraceae > Competibacter_A. The sequence continues at coordinate 678 of DPWB01000110.1, read as the reverse complement.
TCCTGGGTCAGTCTTATCCCGGCTTCCCGATTCTGCTGTGGCCTTCGATGGAGAGTTGCATTCCCGCCAACCGCTTCATGCGGGCGTACCTGCAGCGCGGCGCGATCAGGTCGAAGCGGTCGTGGCCCAGCGTCGGGCGAGCCCTGTACGACTTTTTCGGCTTTCTGGAAGCGCACGAACTCCGCTGGGATCGCGCTCGGCCGAGCGAGGAGAGCGGCCTCGTCGCCGCTTATCGGGACTATTGTCTCGACAGGATCGGGCTCGACCGCAACACCGTCCGGCAACGGCTCCTTTACGTTTGCAAATTCTACGAATACGCCTTGGACCAGCGCTGGATCGACCGCTTGCCGTTCGGGACAGAAGAGCGCGCCGCGAGGCGCAAGGGCGCGTTTCTCGCCCACCTCGACGCATCGGGCGGCAAGGTGCCGGCGCGCGACGTGATGCCGAAAAAGCGCCGCGACTTGCCGAAGTATCTGTCCAAGGACGAGATCAAGGCTCTGCTGGCGGCGTCCGCCGGCAACCCGCACCATCGGATGATGCTCCGCTTCGGCCTCCAGACGGGGCTCCGGCTGTCTCTTATACACATCTGACGCTGCCGACGAGCGATCTTGTGTAGATCTCGGTGGTCGCCGTATCATTAAAAAAAAACAAGGTAGTCGCGGCAGCGTTGAGTACGAA
>DPWB01000186.1:2167-6414 GCA_003527885.1 Candidatus Competibacteraceae bacterium | reverse complement strand
GCCGAGAAAGCGCGCCAGCAGGTCGTAAAGGTCGGTGGTTTCCGCCACGCCGCGCCACAGCAGCGAATCGCCGTCGTGCCGGTCCTGTTCGAGCACGTTGACGAACTGGCTGCCTTGAACCTGCTCGATGGGGTCCGGCCGGCTGAGCAGCGAGCCGAACACCAGCCCGCCGATATTGACCAACATGCTCCAGAACACCGCGTGCATGTACGGGTCGAGGTGGTCGAGGCCGAGCAAGGCATAGGGTTTTAGCAACTCCAAACCGTAGGGGCCGCGCTCGATGAAACTGGCATCCAGCCAACCGGAACGGGCCATGGCCGGCAGCAGCAGGGTATAGGCCCACACCACGAAGCCGCCGCTCAAACCGATCAACGCCCCGCGTCGGTTCGCCCGTTTCCAGAACAGGCCGATCAGGCTCGGCGGCGCGAACTGGGCGGCGGCGGCAAAGGAGACCAGACCGCTGGTGACCAGCGCGTAAGACTCGCCGATGAAGCGGAAATACAGATAACCCAACAAAATCAGCACGGCGATGCCGGCGCGGCGGATGCCGAGCAGCAGCCCGGAAAGATCGGTGCGCTGCGCCAGCCAGCGCGGGTTGGCGCGCAGCAGCAGCGGCATGACCAGATCGTTGCAGACCATCGTGGAAAGGGTGACGGTTTCAAACAGGATCATGCTGGTGGCGGCCGACAGCCCGCCCAAGAAAGCCAGTAAAGCCAAGTTGGGTTTGTGCTCGGCCATGGGTAGGGCCAGCACGAACATGTCGGCGTCCACCCCACCGTTGGGGAAGGTCAGCCGGCCGCCCAGGGCGATGGGCAGCACGAACAGGTTGATGAGCAACAGATACAGCGGAAACAGCCAGATCGCCTTGCGGATGTGCGCTTCATTGACGTTTTCCACCACCAGCACCTGGAACTGCCGGGGCAGAAACAGAAACGCCATCATCGACAGGAACGTCAGCGACAGCCAGCCGCCGTAGCCGCCCGGCACCGCCTCGAAGCGCATCAGCGCCGCCAGCTCCGGCTTGGCGGCGGCTTGCTGGAACAAGTCGCCAAGACCGCCGAACACGCCGAAGGTGACGACCAGCCCGACCGAGACGAACGCCACCAGCTTGAACAGCGACTCGAAAGCCACTGCCGCCACCATGCCCTCGTGGCGCTCGGTGTTGTCGATGTGGCGGGTCCCGAACAGGATGGCGAACACGATCAGCACCAACGCCACGTAAAAGGTGGTGTCCGTCCAGACCGGAGGATCGGTGGTGATCGTTGCCATCGAGACCTCTGGATACTGCCGCAACAGGCTAAAGCTGGTGGCGATGGCTTTTAACTGGATGGAAATGTAAGGCAGGATACCCAACACCACGATGACCGTCACCAAGCCGGCCAGCAGCCCGCTCTTGCCGTAACGGGACGCCACGAAATCGGCGATGGAGGTAATGCGGTGAACTTTGGTGATGCGCACGATGCGGCGCAGCACGAACCAGAACAGCACCGCCATCAAGGTCGGGCCGAGATAAACCGGCAGGAAATCCACACCGCCGGTCGCCGCCAAGCCGACGCTGCCGTAAAAGGTCCAGGCGGTGCAGTAGATCGCCAGCGACAAGGTATAAATATAGGGATTGGCGATGATCGAGCGACCGGTATCGGCGCGATGGTCGCCGTAGTAGGCGATGCCGAACAGGATACCCATGTAGGCCAGCGCGCTGGCGATGATCAGGCCATCGCTCAACATCGGGGCCGGTTCTCCGAATCGACGCCGCCGGCATTGCTCGGGTCGACGGCGGCGGTCGGCGGCGGTTTGGCGGAGGGCGGCGTGGGACGCTCCGGCTCATGAATTTCCGAATGCTCCACAATGACGATCAGCAGCACGATAATCACGAACCAAAACAGGTAGATATAAAAATACAGCAGAGGGATGCCAAACGGCAACCAAGTCGTGTCGAACAGATCCAGAAACGGGTAATTCAGCGCCATCACGCTGACGACGAACAAAATAGCGATGTATTCCTTGGATTGTTGCCGCATACGCCAAACGGTTGTGCAGGGTGGGCGCGGGCCGGAAACCCCCGCGCGATTTTCGAACGTGCAACCTAAAAGCTAGCTTGCGTCTTGCGAATTGCAACCATCTTGTCGGACGCCTCCAGGGCTTGACCCAGGGTTTTGATGCCCTGCGCCTCCAGCAAGTCCAGCAACTTGAGAAACACCCGCGCGGTAACCAGGGAATCACCCAGCGCGTTATGGCGGTCGTGTACGTCGACCCCCAGGCGGTCGGCGATAGCGTCCAGGTTGTGATCGTCGGTGTAATCGTGCAGGTAACCGGACAGCAACAGGGTATCGAGCACCGGGTTGCCGAAGCGGGGTCCACCCTTCTGTTCCTTGATCTTGAGAAATTTCATGTCGAAAGCGGCGTTGTGGGCGACCAACACGGTTTGATCGCCGCCGACGAAGGCATGGAATTGCGGCAACACCACCGCGCCGCCGGGCTGGTCTTTGACCATGTCGTCGGTGATGCCGTGAAAGCGGATCGTGGCCTTGGGGATCGTCTTGCCGGGATTGACCAGCCGGTCGAACTGTTCGCCGGCCAGCAAGCGGCGGTTGACGATGCGCACCCCGGCGATCTGGATGATTTCGTCGCCCTGGGAAGGGGCCAAGCCGGTGGTTTCGGTGTCAAACACCACGTAAGTCAGCGCCGCTAGCGGATAATTGACCAGCTCGCCCCAGCTGGCCCTCTCTTCGTCGCCCAGCGAGAAATCGTAGAACTCGGGACGGTCGGGCAACGCCTCGGCCGGTTCCTTCCACTGGTTGGCCGACGCCGGTAGCGGCAGGCGCAGCAACGCGTAACCGGGCCGGCGATGGGACTGGCTCCACAGTTCGCTGTTGTGGCGTCCCAACACTTCGCCCACCGTATGGGCGCCCACCAGATCCAGCACATGCTCGTCCAGCCAGCTTTCCAGCTGGTCGGCGGGGACCGGTCCCCCCGCCCAGGTGATGTCCAGATAAACCCGACGGTTGCCCAGCAGGCACTCGATTTCGAAATCGTGGCCGATTTCGCCGGCGTGCAGCTGGCCGATCAGAAACTCCAGCAGCAGCATGATCGAGTGGCTGTCGACGTGCAGCCACAGCGGCGCGCCCGTCGTCTTGACCCGCAAGCCGTCGCGCTGCTCCAAGTGGCGGACCACGCTGCCGATGATATCGGCGGAATAGACGTTGTTCATCGGCCAGCGATTGGCGTAGAGCGTGCGCAGGTCCAGCGTCAGCTCCTGCAAGCGCTGGCTTAAGCGTTCGCTTTCCTCGACGATCACCCGCTGGAACGCTTGGCGCTGGGTCAGGTCCATGTCGCCGAACTGCAAGACGGTTTCCGCCGCCGCGCGCAAGCTGGCCAACGGCCGGCGCAGGTCTTCGGTGCGGGTCTTGATCGCGGAGCGGTCCACTTGCTCGGTCACGTCGCGGAAAGTGACGACAAAGGTGGCGCCCCGGTCGGCCGTGTCCGGCAACAGGCTGATCCGGCAATGAAACATGGCCTGGTCGTCCACGGTGGCGCAGACGAACTCGGCGCCGCTGTCGGCACCGCCGCCGGCGTTCTGCTGGCGGTACTGGAGCAGTTGCAACGTGCTTTCGACCGGCGCGCGGGTCCAGAGGTCGTAAAGGGAACGGCCCAGCCCCAGCCCCGAGCGGTTGGGCAACAATTTCATCGCCGCCGGATTGTAGAGCAGGATGCGGGCGGCGCCGTCACAGACCAGCACGCCTTCGGACAGCTCGCGCAGGACGGTTTCCAGGCGAGCCTTTTGTTCCTCGATTTCCTGGGTGGCGGTGACGGTGGCGGCCGCCACGTCGCGCCGGGCGCTGTGCAGGGCTTGTCCCAATTCCAACAACATGGGCGGGAATTCACCCAGCCAGTGCTGTTTGGGCAGTTCCAGCACGTAACCGGGATTGCTGCGGGTGATGATCCGGGCGCCGCGCGCCAAGCCGCCGAGCGGGATGAAGAAGTGCCAGTCGAGCAAGGCCCAGGCCGCCGTGGCGGCGCCGACGATGGCGAAGGCGGTCAGCACCACCCACAACAGCAACAAGTCGCGCTGGTCCGAGGCCGCTGCGGTTTGGTGGATTTGCCAGCCCAGCCAGCTCAGGGAAGCGAGGGTGAGGACGACCGGAATCGACCACAGCAGCCAGAGCTTCGACCGGTACTTCATGGGACTAGCCGGCTTCCGCCAACAGCTCGCGCACCCGTTCCACCACCTCCTGGGTGGCGAACGG
>DPWB01000186.1:0-1859 GCA_003527885.1 Candidatus Competibacteraceae bacterium | reverse complement strand
CATGATGATGCGCACGGCTTTCCAGTCCGGGTTGGCGCGGATGGCCTGACACACCTCGTAGCCGTTTTTCCGGGGCATCATCACATCGAGCAGCACCAGGTCGGGCGTTTCGGCCGCGATGGCGGCCAGGGCCGCTTCGCCGTCGGAGGCGGTGCGCACCTGAAAGCCGGCCTGCTTCATCAGGAATTCCAAGGACAGGACGATGTTCGGCTCATCGTCCACGACCAGTATCTTGTTCGTCATAGCACCCCCGGTTGCCCAGCATTCTCGTTCGAAGGCGTATTATGATGGTTTTTCAGCGCCGTTTCTCTGGGCGGCGGCGTTACGCGGCTCCGAAGGCGCGTCGTCCGCTTGCTTGTCCGGGCTTTCCTTGCCGCCGGCCTTGGCGACCGCTTCCCAGAATTTTTGTACCATTTCCATCGAGTGAAACTGAACGGGCAACAGCGGCTTGAAAAACTGATTGAACGATTCCAGGTTGAGCGAGCCGCGCTTGACGTTGTCGCGCAGGTTCTGCAAAACATCCTCGTGCAGGGGTTGGATGTTGGGCAACCCCAGGAACTCACGCATTTCCTGGGCGGTGGCCTCTACACTGACATTGACTTTCATCGGTCGATTTCCTCACGGGCGAGATGGTGGGCTTGGTCGCCGGGTCCGGCATCCAGAGGCCGCGCTTGGCTACGTCAAGCATAGCAGGAAAACACGTTGAGGCTTCCAAACAAACCCACGCTATCACAGGCGACCGCGACAGGGGCGGGAGAGGAGAGCGGGAGAGCGGGAAGGGGTCTTGGTGGACGGGTTGGCGGGCCGCGTCCTTCGGGACAGGCCTTGGTCAGAGAGGCCGGCGTGCGTCTAAAAGGCGGTGCAAGCGCTCTCAACCTTCCTCGGGCGCCGGTGGACCCAGAAATTTTTCCAGAGTGGCCGCCAGCTGGGACTGGTCGAACGGTTTGCTCAAGTAGTAGTCCATGCCGGCGTCCAGACACTGGTCGCGGAACCCTTTCACGACGTTGGCGGTCAGGGCGACGACCGGCAGACGTTCGGTGCCCTCTCGTTCCCGACGGCGGATTTCGGCGGTGGCCGCAAAGCCGTCGAGCACGGGCATGTGGCAGTCCATCAAAACCAAGTCGTAGCGTTTTTGCGCCGTCGCGTCCACGGCTTCCCGGCCGTCGGCGGCGATATCCACTTGGCACCCCAATAGCTCCAGCATCGCCCGCGCCACTTCCTGGTTGACCGCATTATCCTCCGCGACCAGCACCAGGGCGTCAAAACGCGCGGTCGGGCGTGCGGGCGTGCGGGTCGGCGGGTCTTCAACGGCCGTCGGCGCGCGCGGCAGCGTGACCCGAAACCAGAAGGTCGAGCCGTGTTCGGGCGTGCTGTCGATTCCGATTTCGCCGCCCATCAGGGCGATCAGTTGCTTGCAGATGGCCAGACCCAGACCCGTGCCACCGTACTGGCGCGTGACGGCCTGAGTCGCCTGAGTGAACGCATCGAAAATGCTCGCTTGCGCTTCGGGGGTAATGCCGATGCCGGTATCGCTGACCTGGAAGCGCAGCCTTCCCGCGGTGGCGGTCACCCATTCCGAATCGACTTGAAGCCTCACTCGGCCTTGCGCTGTAAACTTGATGGCGTTACCCACCAAATTGATCAAAACTTGCCGCAACCGGACGGAATCGCCCCGCCAGCGGGCCGGCAGGGCGGCCGGCAGAGTCGCCTCCAACGCGAGACCCTTTTCGCGCGCCCGCTCGGCAAACAAGGCGGTGGTGTCCTGCACCAAGCGGCCCAAATCGAAATCGACGGTTTCCAGCACCAGCTTGCCCGCTTCGATTTTGGAAAAGTCCAGGATGTCGTTGATGATGTCCAGC
>DPWB01000177.1:4862-7176 GCA_003527885.1 Candidatus Competibacteraceae bacterium | reverse complement strand
TTGTGTGGTTTTGTGCTCCTTCTTTTTTTTTTTTAATGATACGGCGACCACCGAGATCTACACTAGATCGCTCGTCGGCAGCGTCAGATGTGTATAAGAGACAGCATGGAGATCACCGAACCGCGTTCGACGATCACCCCCTCGACCACCTCGGAGCGGGCGCCGATGAAACAGTCGTCTTCGATGATGGTGGGGCTGGCCTGTAACGGTTCCAGCACGCCGCCGATGCCGACCCCGCCGGACAGGTGGACGTTCTTGCCGATCTGGGCGCAGGAGCCGACGGTGGCCCAAGTGTCGACCATCGTCCCGGAATCGACATAAGCGCCGATGTTGACGAAGGAAGGCATCAGCACCACCCCGGAAGCGATGTGGGAGCCGCGCCGGGCGGCGGCGGGCGGCACGATGCGAACTCCGGCGGCCAGGAAATCGCTCTCGCCGTAGGCGGCGTACTTGGGCGGCACTTTATCGAAATAATTGGTGTAGCCATCGCGGATGATCGCGCTTTCGTTCAGCCGGAAGCTCAAGAGTACGGCCTTCTTCAGCCAAGTGTTGACCGCCCAGGTCTCGCCGCGCTTCTCGGCGACCCGCACCTTGCCCAGCTCCAGCAGGCCCAGCGTTTCCTCGACCGCCTCGCGCAGATCGGCCGGGGCGTTGGTGGGGCTGATCTCACCACGACGCTCGAAGGCGTTTTCAATGACATCTTGCAGGCTCATTTCGGATATTCACTCCGTGACAGAATGGACGTTCTGATCTGACGGTTTTTTCGGCGAGAGGATACCATCTCGGATTTAAGGTTTAGGCACCGCCCTAAAAAACCGTCATAATAAGCGGGATAAATAGAAGCTGATCGCCGTTTGCCAGCGCATGGAACGCTAACTTTAGCACCTCAGCCCGCGAACCACAGCCGGCTGCTTGCCCGGATCGCGGCGGTAACGGCGCCATAACGAGAACCATGCCAGCAAGAACGAGGATAACCGGTATGATCAAAAAGACTGTGACGGATGAAAAAACCCTGATTCCCGCCGAACCCGCGCCGGTCTCTGCGATCTCTCCGACGGGGTCCACCGCGCCAACAGAGACCGTCGCTCCGGCAGAGACCGTTGTTCCGGCGCAGAGCATCGCTCCGGCAGAGACCGCTGCGGAAGCGCCGGTCGAACCCGTCTCGGCTGCTGTTGGAGCGGACACCGCGGCGGCCCTGGAGCCGATCTCGGATGCGGCGGACGGCCGGAAACGGGTCATCATCGAAGGCGTCAGCCCGGAAATCGATGGCGGGCGTTTCCCGATCAAGCGGACGGTGGGCGATGTGGTGGTGGTGGAGGCGGATATCTTCACCGACGGCCACGATTCTTTGTCGTGCGTCCTGCAATACCGCCGGACGGGCGATGCCGCTTGGCGCGAAAGCGCGATGCGCGTCTTGGTCAACGACCGCTGGCAGGGTGAATTTCAAGTCCTGGAGCTCGGTTCTTACGAGTATTGCGTTACGGCTTGGGTCGATCCCTTCAAATCCTGGCGGCATGATTTAAGCCGCTGGATCCTACCCGAGGATATCGCGCTGGCCCTGCGGGTCGGCGAGCAACTGGTCGAGAAAGCCGGCCAGCGCGCCGCCGGGGAAGATGCCAAATGGTTGGCCCGGCGCGCCGGGGCGCTGGTCAGCGAGCAGGCCGTGGATTATCGCCGCCAGTTGGGTCTGGACGATGAACTGGCCCGGCTGATGGACCGCTACGCCGACCGCCGGCTGGCGCTGGGTTACAGCAAACTGTTGCAGGTGAGCGTCGACGACGAGCGCGCCCGTTTCAGCACCTGGTACGAAATGTTCCCCCGCTCGTGCGGCGCCGCTCCGGGCAAGCACGGGACCTTCAAGGATTGCGAAGCGTGGTTGCCGCGCCTGGCCGCGCTGGGCTTCGACGTCCTGTATTTTCCACCCGTTCATCCCATTGGCCGCATCAACCGCAAGGGCAAGAACAACACCCTCACCCCCGGTCCCGACGATGTCGGCAGCCCCTGGGCCATCGGCGCCTCGGAAGGCGGCCACAAGGACATTCTGCCCGCCTTGGGCACCCTGGAGGATTTCCGCCAATTGGTGCAAAAGGCCAAGGAACACGGCATCGAAATCGCTTTGGACATCGCCTTGCAGTGCGCGCCCGACCACCCCTACGTCAAGCAGCATCCCGACTGGTTCCGCTGGCGGCCGGACGGCACGGTGCAGTACGCCGAGAACCCGCCCAAGAAATACCAGGACATCTACCCCTTCAATTTCGAGACCGGCGACTGGCGAGCGCTGTGGGACGAGATCAAGAGCATTTTCGAGTTCTGG
>DPWB01000177.1:0-4600 GCA_003527885.1 Candidatus Competibacteraceae bacterium | reverse complement strand
TGGCCAAGCTGGGCTACACCCAGTCTTATACCTATTACGCTTGGCGCAACACCAAATGGGAGCTCACCGAGTATCTGAACGAGCTGACGCAAGGGCCGGGCCGTGAGTACTTCCGGCCCAATTTTTGGCCGAACACCCCGGATATCCTGACCGACTACCTCCAGTTCGGCGGCCGGCCGGCGTTCATGTCCAGGCTGGTGCTGGCGGCGACCATGACCGCCAACTACGGCATCTACGGGCCGGCTTACGAAATGATGGAGCACATCGCGGTCAAGCACGGCAGCGAAGAGTATCTCGATTCCGAGAAGTACCAGCTGCGCTATCGGGCGTTCAAGGAGTTGGACGGTCCCAACAGCTTGCGGGATTTCATCGCGCTGCTCAATCGCATCCGCAAGCGCAATCCGGCCTTGCAGGCGGATCGGGGCTTGCGCTTCCATGAAATCGGCAACGACCAGCTGATTTGCTACAGCAAATCGACCGACAATTTCACCAACGTCATCCTGGTGGTGGTGAATCTGGACCCCAACTACACCCAGTCGGGTTGGACCAACCTCAATCTGGACGCTCTGGGCATCGACCCGCAACAGCCCTACCAGGTGAGCGATCTGTTGACGGGCGCGAATTACGTCTGGAACGGCGCGCACAATTACGTGGAGCTCAACCCGCACCGAATGCCGGCCCATGTGTTGCGCCTGCAGCGCCACCCGCACACCGAGCGCGATTTCGATACTTTTTGAGAAGCCATCAGCGTGTCATTAGTCCGCGCGACGCGCTTCGGCAGGCTAGCGGCAGCGGTCTTGGACGCTGTAGGCCGCAGCCGCCGGCGAAGCGCCGCGCGAGTCGGATAGCCGCCCCGGTCGGGTTAGCGCAATCCGCCCGGGAGTTTGTGTGAAGTCCCACCACTAAATTAAAGAAGGATGTGCTGCGATGAAACAACCCAAAATCCTTGCTTTCGTAATGGCCGGCGGCGAAGGTTCGCGCCTGAGCCCTCTGACGTCCCACAATTCCAAACCGTCCTTGCCCTTTGGCAGCCGCTACCGCATCGTGGACTTTGTGTTGAGCAATTTGCTCAACTCCAGCATCGAAGCGATCTACCTGCTGGTGCAATACAAGTCCCAGTCGCTGATTGAGCACGTCCGAAAAGCCTGGGTGGTGTCACCGATGCGCAGCGAGGATTTCGTGACGGTAGTGCCGCCGCAAATGATGCGCGGCGGCGACTGGTTCATGGGCACCGCCGACGCCGTGTACCAGAACATCAACCTGATTCAATTGCACAACCCCGACTTGGTGTTGGTGTTTGGCGCCGATCACGTCTATCGGATGGACATCCAGCAGATGATCGATTTTCACCGGGAACGGGAGGCCGACGTGACGGTGGCGGCGTTGCCGGTCCCGCTGGATGAAGCCAGGTCCTTCGGGGTTATCGTGGCCGATCATGCCGGCCGGGTGAGCGAATTCCAGGAAAAACCCGCCAACCCGACCTCGATGCCGTCCGACCCGACCCGCGCCTACGCTTCGATGGGCAACTATCTGTTCGACGCCAAGGTTCTGGTGGAAGCGCTCAAGGCGGCGAACGATCGCGACGAGCACGATTTCGGCCATCATGTGCTGCCGCAGTTGAAGGAAACCCATCGGCTGTTCGCCTACGATTTCGCCACCAACAAAGTCCCCGGCGTCAAACCTAGCGAGGAGCAGGCTTACTGGCGCGATGTCGGTACCTTGGACGCCTATTTCAGCGCCCATCAAGACATGTTGGCCTGGCCGCCGCGCTTCAACGTCTTCAACCCGCAATGGCGGATTTTCTCCAGCAACTACCAGGGTCCGGTCGCGCGCATTTTGGAAGCGACGGTCAGGAACAGCGTCATCGCCGCCGGCTCGCTGGTCCACCAAGCGTCGATTACCAACAGCATCATCCGCCGCGAAGTCTTCATCGAGGACGATGTGGTGATCGAGGATTGCATCATTCAAGACTATGTCCGCATCAAGCGCGGCGCTCGGTTGCGGCGGGCCATCATCGGCGGCTACAACGTCATTGAGGCGGGGGCGCACATCGGCCACGACCCGGCGCTCGACCGCCAACGTTATACGGTTACCGAGGGCGGCATCACGGTCGTCGGGCCGGGCGAGGTCACCACGAGCCTGCGAGGCTTTAGCGAATAAGCGCTTGGAGCGGCCGCCTCCCTGTCGGGCGCGAGGAGGCCTGATGATATTGTGAACGCTGATGAATAAACCAACGACCTCGGTCTTGATGGGTTGGCCGTACCCTTTGGGGGCGACTTGGGATGGCGAAGGCGTTAACTTCGCCCTGTTTTCCGAAAACGCCGAGCGGGTGGTGCTGTGTCTGTTCGATGCCAAGGGCAAGCATGAGATCGAACAGATTCCGCTGCGCGAGCAGACTTGCGGGGTCTGGCACGGCTATTTGCCCGAAGTCCGTCCCGGTTTGTTGTACGGCTATCGGGTGCACGGTCCTTACAAGCCCGAACAGGGCCATCGCTTCAATCCCCACAAGTTGTTGCTCGACCCTTGCGCCAAGCGGATCGTCGGCCAACCGCACTGGAGCGAAACCCAGTTCGGCTACCGGGTCGGCAACCGGCACGAGGACTTGAGTTTCAGCAATCGCAACAGCGCGCCGGGAATGCCTAAATGCCAGGTGGTGGACACGGCTTTTTTGTGGGGCGACGACCGGTCCCCGCATATCCCCTGGCGCGATACCGTGATCTACGAATTGCACGTGCGCGGGTTCACCATGCGCCATCCCGAGATCCCCCCGCATTTGCGGGGAACCTACGCCGGCTTGGCCTGCGAGCCGGTGATCCATTATTTGAAGTCCTTGGGCGTAACGGCGGTGGAACTGCTGCCGGTCCAGTATTTCGTGGACGAGCGCCATCTGCTCGACAAGGGGTTGCGCAATTACTGGGGCTACAGCCCCATCGGCTATTTCGCGCCCGACCCGCGCTACGCCGCCACCCACAATCCGGTGAGCGAATTCAAGAGCATGGTCAAGAGCCTGCACTCGGCCGGCATCGAGGTGCTGCTCGATGTGGTCTACAACCACACCGCCGAAGGCAACCATCTCGGGCCGACGCTGTGTTTTCGCGGCATCGACAACGCGGTCTATTACCGGCTGTCGCCCGAACACCCGCGCTACACCATGGATTACACCGGCTGCGGCAACACCCTGAACACGGCGCATCCCCGGGTGTTGCAAATGGTCATGGACAGCCTGCGCTATTGGGTGCAGGAGATGCATGTCGACGGGTTCCGCTTCGATCTGGCCGCCGCGCTGGCGCGCGGCATCCACGGCGATATCGGCCAGATGAGTTCGTTCATGGATGTGATGCAGCAAGACCCGGTGCTGGCGCGGGTCAAATTGATCGCCGAGCCTTGGGATACCGGCCACGGCGGTTATCAGGTCGGCCAGTTTCCGGTCACCGTGAACGAGTGGAACGGCAAATACCGCGACGTGGTGCGCGACTACTGGCGCGGGGAGGGTGGCCTGATCGGCGAACTGGCGTCCCGGCTGACCGGTTCCGCCGACCTGTACCAGCACAACGGCCGTCGCCCGCAGGCCAGCATCAACTTCGTCACCGCCCATGACGGCTTCACGTTGTGTGATCTGGTCAGCTACAACGGGCGGCACAACCAAGCCAACCGGGAAGGCAACCAGGATGGCGACCCGCATAACCGCAGCTGGAATTGCGGGGTCGAGGGCCCGACCCAAGACCCGCAAACCCTGGCGCTGCGGATGCGCCAGCGCCGTAATTTCCTGGCGACGCTACTGCTGTCGCAAGGCGTGCCGATGCTGTTGGCCGGCGACGAAGCCGGCCGCAGCCAGCGCGGCAACAACAACGCCTACTGCCAGGACAACGAATTGAGCTGGTTTGATTGGGAGCTTATCTGGCACGACGACAACCGCGAGCTGTTCGCGTTCGTGCAGCGCTTGATCCGGCTGCGCCAGCAGCATCCGGCCTTCCGCCGTCGCCATTTTTTTCGCGGCATCGATGCCAACGGCTTGCGGGATATTCTCTGGTTCAATCCCGACGGACGAGAAATCGACTACGACGAGTGGACGCACGAACACGCCCGCTGCCTGGGAATGTATCTTCCGGGCGATGGCTTGGCTGACTGGGACAAACGGGGCCACGCCCTGGAAGACGACGACTTCCTGTTATTGTTCAACGCCTACCACGAAGAGATTCCGTTCGTGTTGCCCATCGTGCGCGGCAAGGACTTTTTTGAGGTGATGGTGGATACCGCGTTGCCGCACGGCCAGCCGGCCGAAGGCAACCGCCATCCCGCCGCAAAGCCATACCCGGTCCAGGGCCGTTCGCTGGTGTTGCTCAGGCATCAACGCCCGCTCGACCCGTTCGTGGAAAACGCCCCCGACGGCGACAGCAGCGTGCTGGAGACCTCCGCTTGACGGCCGTGCCGAGGCTTCAGCCGCAGTTGCCATACACGCGCGCCACCGCCAGCGTAGCGTCGGTATTTTTCTGCTTGGTAATGATGAGTTCCTGTCTCTTATACACATCTCCGAGCCCACGAGACCGTACTAGATCTCGTATGCCGTCTTCTGCTTGAAAAAACAAGAGAACGTACTAGA
>DPWB01000072.1 GCA_003527885.1 Candidatus Competibacteraceae bacterium | reverse complement strand
GACGGCGCCGCGCCCGCGCGCGGCGCGGGGGCCCCGCATCGCTTGGCGACCGGTCGCCCGCGCTGGGGCGAACAACTCGACGGCGGCCTCCGGCTCGACCGCTTGCGGCCCAGGCTCGGCGGCCACCGCCGACAGCCCCGACCCCAGCAGCGTCAAACCGAGAGCGACCACCGAGCGACGCCGCGCGGGAGAATGGCTTCGAAGGGCGCTAAAAGAGGAATTATCCTTTTGAAACAAGGATTGATGAAGAAAATTTGCCATGATGACAGCACACCTTTGATTTTGAATGTGCGGTCTCAGGTCAAGCCTTATACGCAGAGAAAAGCCGACGCGCCGCGAACGGCGTTGAATCTGGCGGTTCCGCTGTCATAGGGCAAGGCCCCTTAGACCGGTGACTTTGCGTCACTACCTTTCGGTAGTTATGCCTTTGCAGATCTTGCGGGGAATAACGTGCGAAGGGTATGCCAACAGCGAGAGACCCGCCTTCAGGGCGGGTCATCGCTTTACTTCGCGCTAGCCAGGGCCAGAAAGGTTATGCGCTCTCTGGTCCTGGCGCCCGTGGAAGCATTATCCAGAGCCGCTGGCTGTCACCCCCATCAATTCAAACATCCTTGATTGATAATTTGCCGAACCCGGCTCTGAAACTCTGGAGATTGCAGGAAGCTGCGTCGTACCTGATCCCACGTTTGAGCCTTGGTGTTCAGTTGGCTGACCCAATAATTGAAGCCAGCCAAATCGCCGCCTCGGCGCAGGAAGCCGTAATACAAGTCCGCCACGTAGTCGCTACTGCTCCGGTTTCGGCCGCTATATTCAGCGCTCGCGGCGAACTGCCGGGAGATCGACTCCGCTTCCGCGCTCACCGCTGCCGCACTTTGGCATTGCGCCGCCTGGAAACGGTTCGACCAGTAGCTAAAGCCGGCGCTGTCGGGCAGCCGGTTGAAGAAACCCCGATAAAAATCCACCACCGCATTGATTTCGGCGCGGGCGTTCGCGGCGCCGTACAACCCTTGCATGTAAGTGGCAAACTCGGGCGAAAACACGAACGAGAACAAAACCACGCTGCGCGGTAGGCCGGCCGCCAACTGGTTGGTCCAGTAGCTCAACCCGCTGCTGTCGGGCGCGCGGTTGAAGAAAGTCCGGTAGATGTCGGTCACGTACTGGCTGTTGCTGGCGCTCTTGGCCAAATATTCGGTGCTGGTGAAGAACTGGCCGGCCATGACCCGGAAAGCTTCACTGACATCGACCCCCAGCCCTTCCAACCGGACGATTTCGGCTTGCCAGTACGCCAAGCCCCCCGCGTCCGGCGCACGGTTGAGAATCGATTGGTAGTACTGGGTGATCAGGGTTTGGGCGGGGGTGCTAGCCGCGGTGAAGGTCGCGGTAACGCTTTTGGCGGCGCTCATGGCGATTTGGCAACTACCCGTACCGGAACAGGCTCCGCTCCAGCCCGAGAAAGTGGAGCCGCTGGCCGGGACGGCCTTCAAGGTCACGCTGGTCCCGCCGGCGTAGGTCTCGCCACAGTCGGTCCCGCAGTTGATGCCGGTCGGGCTGCTCGTTACCGTGCCGCTGCCGGATTTGGTCACCGTCAACGCATAAGCGGTCGAAGGCGCGGGCGGCGGGGCGCTGCGAAACCCCGCCACCGCCATGCGGGTGTTGTTTAACGACAGGGCATTGTTGGCCGAGTTGGCCGCCGTCTCGCTCACCCCGCAGGCGATGCCGCCCGCGCAGGTGATGGCCGGGTTCGAGAACTTGCCGATCCGGGGACTGAGGTAGCTCATCACCGTGCCGAAGGTGCCGCTGACGCCGTAGCCGTAAGAATAGGGGTAGGCGCCGATCCCGCCGCCGGAGTTGGCGCGGTCGTGCAGGCTGCCCATGTTGTGGCCGAGTTCGTGGACGAAGCTCAAATCCAGACAGTAATAACCGGAGCCGTTGACATCCCGGCCGTCGCCGATGACCGAATAGCCGTAGTTGGCATAAGCCGAAATCGGTTGTCCGCCGTAGCCGCCGATCCAGGCCACCCCGCAACTGCCGGATGTGCTGTGGTTGAACGGGCGGACCAGCGAGACCAAATCCGCGCCGTAGGTATCGCGCAAGCCAGCGACCCCCGCCAGCGCCGGATCGCTGCCGCCGGTCAGCGCATCGAGCGCGGCGTCGTTGGTCGTAGTGTCGCTGTAATTGACCTGCTGGCTGCGGACCAGACGCAGGTTGATGTAGATGCCGCTGTCGCGATAGGCCTGGTTGGACAGGGCCACCAACTGGTCCAGCCGGGCCGACAGGCCGCTGCCCAGCCGGCTGGCCAGACCCGGCGTGTACAAAATCATCACGTCGATGGTGGCCGATGTGGTGTCGGCGGCCATCGGCACGGCCCGAGCGTCGTGCCCCCGGTCGACGGCGCCGGCTCCGCGCTTGCTGTCGAGCAGGGGCATTTGAAGGCCTTCCGGCAACGGGACGACGGCGTCATCACCCGGTTCCAGCGGCTTCAAACCCGCCGCTTGCGGGTCGACCAACCACTCCCCACCGGCGTCGGACTCGATCAAAAACTCGCCGTCCGGGGTCAGGATGCGACCCGACGCGCCTTCCTCGCCGAAGGTGATGACGGCGCGGTAATCGTCGCCGTATTCCCTGAGATAACCCGACCAAGTGACGTTGCCGCTGGGGTGATCCTGGCGGCCGTCGTAAACCAGCTCATAACTGACGCCAAACGGCAGCGAAAAACGCGCCTTGGCCCGCAACGGCAGGTCGGCGATGGCCCGGTTGAGCCGGACCGGTTCGCGCCCGATCCGCGCATGGCCGGCGCGCATCGCTTGGGGACCGGTCGCCGGCGCTGGGGCGAACAGCTCGACGGCGGCCTCCGGCGCGACTGCTTGCGGCCCAGGCCCGGCGGCCACCGCCGACAGCCCCGACCCCAGCAGCGTCAAACCGAGAGCGACCACCGGGCAACGCCGGAGCGGCAAGCGTCTTTGAATAGCCCGCAAAAAGCCGCTATCATTTTGAAAAATAGAACGATTAAAAAAACTAGCCATGATGGCAGCACACCTTAGAACTGCGCCTGTGCGGTCTCTGGCCAAGCCATCTAAGCAGAGAAAAGCCGACGCGCCGCGAACGGCGTTGGATCTGGCGGTTCCGCTGTCATAGGGCAAGACCCCTTAGACCGGTGACTTTGCGTCACTACCTTTCGGTAGTTATGCCTTTGCAGATTGACTCTTGCACAGAGAAAAATTGCGAATAGTATGCCAAGAGTTACTAATTTTTGAAATAATGCTGATTATTAACCTTATGTTTGCCTGTTGCAAGACGTGGAGTGTATCCCATTCATGAATCACTTTATCCGCTTTAGTACCGGCCGATCCCAAGAGCTGATCGACATCACCGAGCGTGTGCGGGCGCTGGCGCGTGAAAGCAAGGTCACGAATGGCTTGATCAACGTCTACGCGCAAGGCGCGACCGCAGCCATCATGATTCAGGAGAACTGGGATGAAAGCGTGCCGCTGGATGTGATCGACCTGCTGCACAAATTGATTCCACCCGGCGTTTGGCTGCACGACCAACAAGACGGCAACGGCGACGCCCATCTGAAGGCGGGCCTGATCGGCCCGTCCGAAACCATCCCGATCATCGACGGGCAGTTGGGGCTATCAACCTGGCAGGGAATTTTTTTCTGTGAGTTCGACGGCCCGCGCGCGACGCGAACCGTGGTGTGTACCGTGTTGCCGGCGGGCTGAAGCTGAGCCCACCGGCGTTGTGCGGGCGCCGCGGCGCTATTGAAAATCGCTCAGTGCTTGCCGGGCGCCATCGGCACGCCCCGGCGTTCGTAGTTGATGTAAGCCTGAATGGCGACCATGCGGGGATCGTCGATCGCCATGGGCTGTCCTTCCGCCGGATTGCGGATACACCAGTTGATCATGTCCGCGATCAACGCCACCTTTCCAAGCTGTTTTTGAAATTTGGGATAGGTTTCCGGGTGGGTGTTGGCCGCGTTAGGATGACATTGGGCGCAGGATACCCCATTGCTTCCCAAGGCTCGGGTCCACAGCTCTCGACCTTGCTTGACCACCTCCATGAATTGTCCCTCCCAGCGCTTCAAATCCTCCTGGGAAAATTCATCGGCTTGTACGGGCAGGGTGCCGGCCATCCCGACCATGAGGACGACGGGAACCCATCTTGTCAGTTGCCGTGAGCGCATCGGTGCTCTCCTCCTAAAAGTGAACTTGGGGCGGAATCCGGTTTTCCGCAAGCTGGTAGCCGGTATCCTCGGGTTGACGGGTCTTGGGGTTGAAAGCCACCGCGCGACGGGCATTGTTGTAAAGGTTGTAGCGCATATCCACGTTGCCCGTCGCAATGTTGATGAATTGCCAGCCGGTCGCGTCGCGCTCGAAAAAGGGGTCGGCCCGGTTCATCGGCACGGTCAGCTTGGGTAGATGTTGCTCGACTTGGGCGTAGGTCGAGGGATAGGGCCACGGCCACGCCGTCGCCATGACCGCGTGAAAGCTGATGTTGCCGATCTGGTTGTACTGGATTTGGTGGACGTGGCCGTAAATGACAGTGACTTTCTTGAAAGGCTTGAGCAGCGCCTGCACTTCTTCGGCGTCTTCCGTCCAGAAATTCCAGCCCTTGTAGATTTTTTGGATGGGGGAATGGGAAAAAACGACGATGGGAGTCTCTTTGTTGATTTTTTGTAAATCGTTCTTCAGCCATTGCCGCTGCTGCTCGCCGACCATGAACGGCGAACCGTTGGGGTTGTCCAACCCCGCCATTTCCAACATGCGCTGTTCGGCGGTCGGCCAGCGCTTATGGGTCCAATCATCGTAGGTGAGGATGCTGTTCAACACCACGAAATGCACGCCCTTGTGATCGAAGCTGTAGTATTGCGGGCCGAACAACTGTTCCCAGTACTTGCCCAGATCCAGGTAGTAATCGTGCTCGCCCATCATATAACGGACTTTGCCGTGCAAGGCCGACATGATTTCAGCGCCGTGGTCGAGTTCCGGCTTGCTGCCCAACTGCGCGAGGTCGCCACCGTACATGATGAAATCGGGCTTGGGCGTCAGCAGGTTGGTTTCCGCCACCGCCCGAATCAGCCCGCGATCCCAGTTGCGGACGAACTCGACGCCTTTGATGTGTTGGATATGCGAGTCCGAAATAAAAGCGAAGGTAAAATTTTCCTCGGTGTTGGCGAAAGCCAGCTCCACCAGACTGACCGGCAAGGCGCCGATGGCGGCCAAGGCACCGGCCCCTTTCAGGAAATCCCGACGGCTGATTGGCGTGTTCATGGCTTGCTCCCGGTCGTGGTGGGCTGGGGGGTTGTTTGGGTGGCGGTCGCTACGTTGGCGTACTGCGGGCTGGTCAGCGCCTCCATGAAGGCGACGAGGTCATCGATTTGCGTGTCGGTCAGATGCAGTGGGCGGATGCCGCCGCTCAGATACGCATTCACCCGCTCGCCTTGCCGGTTTACCCCACCGTTGTTGTAATGCACCATGACCTCTCGCAGCGTCTTCAGGCTGCCATCGTGCATGTAGGGCGCGGTGACCGCGACATTACGCAGCGTCGGCGTTTTGAAAGCGCCCAGCTCATCGACCAAGCTGGTCACCGCGAAACGGCCGAGTTCCGAGGTCTTCTTATCGCCCAGCACGGCTTTATCGACATTCGCTCCTCGCGCTTTGGCCTCTAAAAAAGCCGTCGCCAAACCGGGAACCTGATCTTGAATTTGATTGATGCCGACGCCGATGTTATGAAACCGATGGTCGGTAAACAAAGCGTGATCTTGCTCCACGGTATGGCAGGATACGCAGCGGCCTTCATTCAAAAATAGCGCGAAACCCCGCACTTGGGCCGGGGTCAGCGCTCCGGTTTCCCCGCCAAAATAATAGCGGTCGAAGGGTGAATCGCCGGCGATCAGAGTCCTCTCGAAGGCGGCGATCGCCCGAGAGACTTCAACCATGGTGACGGCTTCACCGGATTTGCCGAACACCGCTCGAAACGCCTTTTGGTAGTCGGGATCAGTCCGGGCGATCTTCAGCACCGGATCGTGATTGGGCAGCGCCATTTCCACGGGATTCAATAAAGGTTGCGTCGATTGTCGTTCCAGACTAGGCTCGCGACCATCCCAAAACTGCGATTTAAAATAGGCGGCATTGATGACGGTCGGCGCGTTACGGGTGCCCGTCAACCCGTTGATCCCTTCGGATACCGTTTTAAGGTCGGTAAAGGCTTTTTCGGGGGCGTGGCAATGGGCACAGGCTATTTCGCCCGTGGTGCTGAACCGCCGGTCATTGAACAGCTTGGCCCCCAGGGCGATCTTTTCCGGGGTTTGCGGGTTATCGACGGGCACGGGCAGCGGCGGCAACCCCAACGGTTCCGAGTTCGCCCATGGCGCCATGATGAAGGCGGTAAGGAATAAAACGATCTTAGCGGGCATCGTGAGTTCTCCTCTCCTCGGTGAATTAGCGCGACCTTGGCTAAACTAGAGTCTAGAAGCGAGCCGTCTTCGATCAAGATTATTTTTTCGATACCATTGATCGATTCACTCGATATGTCGGAGAAAAAATCGATGGCGCTACCGGAGTTGCATGTGACGCTACAAGAGTTGCGCTATTTGGTCGCCGTGGCGGAAGAGAAGCATTTCGAGCGGGCGGCCGAAGTGTGCCATGTCAGTCAATCCACCTTAAGCGCCCAATTGAAAAAGCTGGAAGAACAACTCAACGTCACCTTATTTGATCGCAGCCAGCGCCAAGCGACCCCGACGCCGATCGGCAGGGAAATCATCGCGCAGGCGCGTCTCGCCTTGGAGGAAGCGCATAAAATCCAGGAGATTGCCTTGCAGCAGCTAGACCCGATGCAGGGTACTTTGCGAGTCGGGGTGATCCCCACCTTGGGTCCATATCTGATGCCGCGGCTATTGGCGGAACTGCGGTTCAGCCATCCGGGGCTGCGCCTGTTTCTGCGCGAGGATTTGACCGAGCATCTGGTGCGACAGCTGCGGAGCGGGCACCTTGATCTGCTGTTGCTGGCCCTACCCATCCGCCATGAAGGGCTCGAAACGCTGGCGCTGTTCGAGGAACCGTTTCAAGTGGCTCTGCCGGCCGACCACCCTCTGACCGAACGCAACCAGATCGGAGAAAGCGATTTGCAAGAGCACCGGATCTTGTTGCTCGAAGAAGGGCATTGCTTGCGCGATCAGGCGCTGGCGATTTGTGAGTCGCCGCAAGTGATCGAAGAATTCGCGGCGACCAGCCTGGAAACCTTGCGCCAGATGGTCGCGCTGGGCATCGGCCTGACTCTGTTGCCAGAACTGGCGATCCGCTTCTCTCAGATGACCGCTTACCGGCATTGGATCCAAATTCGGCCCTTCGCGCCACCGGCGCCGGCCCGCACCATCGGCTTGGTGTGGCGGCGGCAATTTCCCCGGCAAGGCGCCATCAAAACGCTGGCGGCCCTGATCCAGCAGGCTTTGCCGCCGGATTTGGGTCAAGCGCGGCCTTGCTCGCCCAACCGGTTCATCGTCGACCCTTTGCCACATTGAGGCTTATCTTTTTTTCCGGCTCTCAGTTCGTAAACCCTAATCCAACGCCCGCGCCAGATCGGCGATGAGATCTTCAACGTCCTCGATCCCCACCGACAGCCGCACCAAACCGTCATCGAACCCCAACTGCCGGCGCACCTGCGGCGGCACCGAAGCGTGGGTCATGAGCGCCGGATGCTCGATCAGGCTTTCCACGCCCCCCAAACTCTCCGCCAAGGCAAATACTTGACAGCGGGCCAGAAACCGCGACACCTCCGCCAGATCGCCGCGCATCACCGCGCCGATCATGCCGCCGAAGCCGCCGCCCATCTGGCGGCGGGCCAGCCCGTGTTGCGGGTGGCTCGGCAAACCGGGATAGAGCACCCGTTCTATTTTCGGATGTTGCTCCAGCCAACTGGCGATTCGCAGCGCGTTGGCGCTGTGGCGCTCCATGCGCAAGCTCAAGGTCTTCAAACCGCGCAAAGCAAGAAAGCTGTCGAAGGGGCCGGCGATCCCACCGATGGCGTTTTGCAGATAAGTCAGCCGCTCGACCAGCTCCCGGCCGCGACAGACCACCATGCCGCCGATGATGTCGGAATGGCCGTTCAAATACTTGGTGGCGGAATGCAGCACGATATCGAAGCCGTATTCCAGCGGCCGCTGCGCCCACGGCGTGGCGAAAGTGTTGTCGGCCACGGTCAGGATGCCGCGCCCGCGGGCCACGGTGGCGACCATTTCCAAATCCACCAGCTTCAACAACGGATTGCTGGGGCTTTCGACCCAGATCATCCGGGTTTGCGGGGTCAGAACCGCTTCCAGCGCCCGCTGATCCCGCAGGTCGGAATAGGAGAAGCTCAAGCCGGCGCTACGCCGTCGCACCTGCTCGAACAAGCGCCGCGTGCCGCCGTAAATATCATCCAGCGCCACCAAATGATCCCCGGTATCCAGCAGCTCCAACACCGTCGCGGTGGCGGCCAATCCCGAGGCGAAAGCGAACCCGGCGTCGCCGCTTTCCAAATCGGCCACGCAGCGTTCGTAGGCGAAGCGGGTCGGGTTCTGGCTGCGCGAATACTC